>NZ_JAAKYA010000017.1:0-29448 GCF_011044775.1 Limisphaera ngatamarikiensis
CCGCACCTCCCCCTGCAGCCGGTCCGGTCGGTCCAGAGGCATGGAGGGGCTCAACCACAGAGACACAGAGGACACGGAGAACGGCCAAAAGAGAGCGCACAAAGCATGTCCAGAGCTCCATGGCGGCAGTTGGTGTCCGGCAAAGCCTTATCCAGCCTTTTCCGGCCGCAACAAGTCGGGTGGCCGGTACCTGCTTGCGACCGGCAGGCTTTCACAGTCGCCTTCAAGTGGACCGCCAGGATGCGGCCCATCCCGGCCCGGCCGATCCGCACGGTACCCAGCAACGTGGCTATGGCGCGGGAGGGGCATGGTCCTACGTGGCCGATATTTTTGCGGACCGCGAGGACGCGGTCCCTCCCAACCGACCCTGTGGGAGGGGCACAGTCCTCTGTGCCCGATATTCCTGCGGACGGCGGGGACGCCGTCCCTCCCCGACCTGTCGAACTCGCAAGGGTACTGGCCGTTTGAGTCGCGCTGCAGGTTCGGCACGGGCCCCGGTGTCTGCCTTTCCTTGCGGACCGCGAGGACGCGGTCCCTCCCAACGGACCCTGTGGGAGGGGCACAGTCCTCTGTGCCCGAGATTCCTGCGGACGGCGGGGACGCCGTCCCTCCCCGACCTGGCGGAGTTCGCAAGGGCACCCGGCCATCGGGTGTGATTGCAGGTTCCGTAGAGACGCCCGTGGTCTGCCTTTGCTTGCGGACCGCGGGGACGCGGTCCCTCCCATGGGGCCTTGTGGGAGGGGCACAGTCCTCTGCACCCGATACTCCTGCGGACGGCGGGGACGCCGTCTCTCCCGACCTGTCGAAGCTCGGAAGAGCACCCGGCCATTAGGTCGCGCTGCAGGTTCGGCACGGGCCCTGGGGTCTGCCTTTGCTTGCGGACCGCGAGGACGCGGTCCCTCCCATGGGACCTTGTGGAAGGGGCACAGTCCCCTGTGCCCGGTATTGTTGCGGACGGCGGGGGCGCCGTCCCTTCCGGCCATTCGGAGCTCGCGAGGGCGGTTGCCGATCGGTGCCTGCGGCGGTGCAGCTTGGTTGAGAGGCTGTGACGCGGGCAGCGGGCGTTGCTGATGGCCCGTGCGGCGGCCGGGTTTGCCCGGGGCGTGGTTGCGGAGGAAACCGCTGGGGCGACGGGCGGCCGGGTAGGTTCGAGCAACCAAGGGTCGTGATCCTTCAGGTGCCCGCACCGGTGCACCTGTCAGGGCGCGGCTTCGGCAAGCGCGGGTTCCGGGGGTGATCCCTGGTGGTCGTCGGGGTTCCCTTGCCGGTCGAGATCCACCGGGCCGGGCTCGGTGTCGGCCCCGGGTTGCTGCGGGGTGGAATCGTTGAGGGCCGGGCTCGGGGTATCCTCGCGACGGAACCGGACGCTGACGATCTTGCTGACGCCCCGTTCTTCCATGGTCACGCCGTAGAGCACGTCGGCCATGCTGATGGTGCGCTTGTTGTGGGTGATGATGATGAACTGGGAGTGGTCGAGGAACCGCTGGAGGATGCGGAGGAACCGTGTGATGTTGGCCTCGTCGAGCGGCGCGTCCAATTCGTCCAGCACGCAGAACGGGCTGGGTTTGACCTGATAGATGGCGAACAGGAGGGCGACGGCGGTCATGGTTTGTTCGCCGCCGGACAGGAGGCTGATGGTCTGGAGTTTCTTGCCGGGGGGTCGCGCCAGGATTTCGATGCCGGACTCCAGGACATCGTTTTCGTCCACCAGTCGCAGGTCGGCGCTGCCCCCGCCGAAGACCTCGGTGAAGAGTGCGGCAAAGTTGCGCCGGATCTGCTCAAAGGTCTCCAGGAACATCTGCCGGGTTTCGGTGTTGATGCGTTGGATGACGTCCACGAGACGGGCCTTGGCCTGCACGAGATCCTCGTACTGGCGGCTGAGGAACTGGTGTCGTTGCTCGGCTTCTTCGTATTCTTCGATGGCCACGAGGTTGACGGCGCCCATTTCCTCGAGGCGTTTTTGGAGGGTCTCGACCTGGCGGGCAACCGCGTCCCAGTCGGTGGCCAGGCCGGCCCGGGCCATTTCCTCCGGGGTTAGAACCTGGACGCGGGCGGGTCCTTCATCGGCATAGGTGATGGTGATGCATTCGCTGCGGACGTCCTGGAGGCGCAGCTGATACTTTTCCTGGATCCGGCGGCAGAGGTTGTCGATCTGCAACTGGTGTTGGGTGCGCTCGATCTCGAGGCGGTTGCGTTCCTCCTGGAGGGCGGCCCATCGCTGGCGCGCGGACCGGAGGTCGGACTCGGCCTGTGCGATGGCGGTCTCGAGCCGGGTACGTTCCTGTTCGCGGGCGGCCAGTTCGTCGTTGAGCCGGGCGCGATCCGATTGCAGTTGGAGAAGTTCCTGGCGCGCGAGCTGGATTTCGTGCTCGGCTTGTTCCTTGCGGGTCACGCTTGTGGCGATGTCCTGGCGGCAACGTTCGGCGCGGGCCCTCAGATCCTGCAGGCGTTGCTGGAGGGTGGTGAGTTGTTGTTCGATGGCCGCCACGCGTTGTTGTCCGGCCACCAAAGCCACCCGCGCATCACTGAGGGCTGTCTGTGCCCGGTCGCGCTCGCGGCGCAGTTCTTCGACGCGGGCGGTCAATTCTTCCACGCGGTTGCGGATCTCCGCTTCGCGTTGTTCGGCGGCAGCGACCTGGTGGGTCAATTGGGCGCGTTGTTGGGCGGCCTCCTCCAATTGCCGGTGGAGGGACTCGGACTCGTAAATGACGGTCTCCAGCTTGCGTGCCAGGATCTGACGCGCGTTGTGCAGGGCGCGAAGCTCGCCTTCGCGGCCCGCGATGGCGACCTCCTGACGACGGAGCTCTGACTGCGCCTCCTGGAGGCCGGCCTGCAGGGCGGTTTGCTCGCTGGCCAGTTCGCCGCGACGACGTCCGGCTGCTGCGACGGCTTCGTCCAGGCGGGCCAGCTCGGCCCGCAGTTCGGCGATCTGGTTTTTGCGTCCGAGAATGGAGGCCGGTCCCCTGCCCTGCCCCTGCCCGTTGAGATATCCGCCGGTATAAATGCCGTGGCGATTGAGCAGCTCGCCCTGCAGGGTGACGAAATCGCACCCTGTCTGGCCATTGCAGAGGTGGGCGGTGGCCGTGGCCAGGTCGGGGACAATGAACGTTCGGCCCAAGAGGGAACGCAACAGCGGCTGGACGCGGGGGTCGGCTTCGATCACGTCCAGTGCGCGGGTCAGACCTCCGGCAGGGTCGGAGGCCGGTGGGGCGACCCCCTCCCGGGCGGGCTGTGCGGGATCGCTGGTGGGACCGGACTCATCCACGGGTGCGCGTGGGCCGATGGCCAGTGCGGCGATGCTGGCCCGACCCGCCTTGTTGCGGACCAGGTCGGCCAGGATGCCCTGGGCGGCTTCGGGGTGTTCGGTCAGAACCAGTTGCAGGTGGTGCCCCAGGGCCTGTTCGATGGCCACGACGTAGGGATCGGGCACGCGGATGTAATCGGCCAGGGACCCGAGCACCTCGCGGGATCGGCGCAGGGCCGCCAGCGCACCGGGGTCGTAACCTTCCCGGCTTTCCTCGAGTTGTTCGAGCACGCGCAGGCGCGAGCGCACGCCCGCCTGGGTTTGGAGGAGTTTGTCCACCTGGGCGGCGGCGACGGCCAGTTCGTCCTGGACCTCCCGCAACCGCTGCTGTCGCTCGGCCACGGTGCGACGCCGGAGTTCGGCGTCCTGCTTTTCCCGGGCGACCTGCGACTCGAATTCGGCCAGCCGTGCCTCCAGACGCTCCCGCTCGGTTTCGAGCTGGACCTTTTCGGCCGCAAGTTTCTCCTGCTGGGCCAGGCGGGATTGTTGTTGGATCTCCAGCTGATGCAGGGCATTGCGGAGCCGTGCCAGGTGCTGGGCGTGCGACATCGCCTGAGTTTGGGCCTGCCGGAGCAGTTCCTGGTGTTTTCGGAGTTCCTCCTCGATGGCCTGGACAGCGTCGCGTTGTTGTTGATGCGTGGCCTCGTGTTGTTGCAGGGCCTGACGCGCTTCGGACCATTCCCGCCGGGCCGTGGCCAGGGCCTCCTCGGTCACCCGCTGCTGCTCTTCCAACCGGGCCAGCTCCGCATACGCCTGCTCATCCCGGGCCACCAGCTCACGGATTCTTTGTTCGTTGAAGGCGATTTGCTGTTCGCGCTGTTCGATGGCGGCTTTGATGGCCGCGGCAGATTGTTGCAGCCGGGTGAGTGTGTTCAGGAGTTCGGTCAGGGCTTCCCGTTGTGCGGCCAGCGTGGATTCGCCCTGTTGAACGGCGGCTTCGGCCTCTGCCATGGCGTTCTGGCAGGCCGACAATGAGCGTTCCGTCTCCTGCAACTCTGCGAGCCAGACATCGTACTGGTGCCGGGCCAGCTGGGTTTCCAGATGCTGCAGCTCGGCCTGCAACGCCCTGTACCGACGCGCCTTGCCGGCCTGACGTTGCAGTGAGCCGATTTGACGTTTGACCTCCCGGATCAGGTCGGAAACGCGCAGAAGGTTCTGTTCCGTGGCCTCGAGTTTCCGCAGGGCCTCGCGTTTCTGGGCTTTGAAGCGCGTGATGCCGGCTGCTTCCTCGAACACCAGGCGTCGGTCCTCGGGTTTGCTGGACAACACCTGTGTGATGTTGCCCTGGGCCATGATGCTGTAACTGGTGCGACCGATGCCGGTGCCGGCGAAGAGTTGTTGAATGTCGCGGAGCCGACAGGGTACGCGGTTGAGAAAATACTCGCTGCCGCCGTCGCGGTAGACGCGTCGGGTGATGGTCAGTTCGTGGTAGTCCAAATTCAACCCTGCAGCCCGAAGCCGGGCCTCATCCACGCCGCCCAACGTGAGCGAGACCTCCGCCATGCCCATGGGCTTGCGCAGGTCGGTCCCGTTGAAAATGACGTCGGCCATCTCCGTCCCGCGCAAGGCCCGGGCCGATTGCTCCCCCAAAACCCAGCGAATGGCGTCAGCCACGTTCGACTTGCCGCAGCCGTTCGGCCCCACGATGGCCGTGACCCCGGGTTGAAAGTTCAGGGTCGTCTTCTCCGGGAAGGACTTGAACCCCAACAACGTCAGACTCTTCAGGTACATGCGCCGCCCTAGCGAATCAGACCTGCCCCAGCCCGTAAAGCGCAAACACACAATACGCTGGGGTTCGGTTGTTGTCGGAGCACAAGCTATTGAGGGGAGGAACCGATCTTTACAATTGTGCCCTCAACCGCCAAAACTTGCGTCAATCACTGTCAACGGCCTCTTTTATACACCCGGCGCGCAGAAAGTTCCAGTCCCGTTTTGTGCCCGGGTGCTGTCGATGTCCCGGCTCGAGGGGATTGCCCACATCGGAAAGGCCGGTGGTGAAATGGTCCCCTGCCCTTTCTCGCGTTCGGACCCCGCTTGGGGTATGGCACGATTTGGAGCGGCCGTTGGGTTCTCCGGGCCGGACGCACTGAGGTTCATCGGCGACTCGATTGGCGTTTTTGGGGCGCGCGAGGGCGGTGCCGGTGTCCGTGCGGGGACGGTCTGGGACGCGATGGCATCCCGTTGCGGGGCCGCTCCTGATTTGAGGGCGTTGTCCCTGCGTGGTATATGTGCGTGCCTGCATGAAGAATACGGCACCGTTGCATCAGTCGGGTTGGGCCTGTGCGTTTTGGCCCGGGGCAGCTGAAGGCGAAGTGATGACGTTTCCCGCACTCGGTCTGACGCTGGATCTGCGCGGGATGCGGATCCCTGCTTCGTATCGGGAGCGGTTGCAACCGGCTTTTGATCGGGCCTTTGCGGAGATGCGGGCCTTGGAGGCTGGTGCCATCGCCAACCCGGACGAAAACCGAATGGTGGGTCACTACTGGCTGCGGAACCCGGACCTGGCCCCCAGCGAAGAGATCCGGCATGAAATCCGCCAAACCGTGCAGGACGTGAAGAGTTTCGCCCGGGCTGTCCACGAAGGTGCCGTGCGTGGAGAGGAGGGTCCGTTCCGGCACCTGTTGGTGATCGGGATCGGCGGGTCGGCCCTTGGCCCGCAGATGGTGGCGCATGCCCTGGGAGACCCGCGTTATGATCGGTTGCGGCCGTGGTTTTTTGACAATACCGATCCCGACGGGATGGAGCGGGTGTTGGGGCAACTGGGGCCTGAGCTGGGTCGAACGCTTTGCGTGGTGATTTCCAAGTCAGGTGGAACCCGTGAGACTGCCAACGGGATGTACCGTGCCCAGGTGGCGTATGCCCACAAGGGGTTGCATTTTGCCCGGCATGTGGTTGCGATTACCCAGCGGGGCAGTCGATTGGATCGCGAGGCCGAGGAATGTGGTTGGCTGGCTCGGTTTCCGATGTGGGACTGGGTTGGTGGCCGCACGAGTGAGACTTCGGCTGTGGGCTTACTACCTGCGGCTCTTCAAGGCATCAATATCGATACACTACTCTTGGGGGCGAGGTCATGTGACGTCATAACTCGCTCTGATAACGTTACATCGAACCCTGCTGCTGCCCTTGCGCTTGCTTGGCATTTCGCCGGTGATGGGCGCGGTGCCAAGGACATGGTTGTGCTGCCTTACAAAGACCGACTTGAACTGCTGGCCAAGTACCTCCAGCAGCTGGTCATGGAGTCGTTGGGCAAAGAGTTGGACAGGAACGGCCGGGTGGTGCACCAAGGCCTGACCGTGTTTGGGAACAAGGGGACAACTGATCAACACTCTTATGTCCAACAACTTAGAGACGGGTTGCCCAATTTCTTCGTGACTTTGATCGAAGTCCTCCGACATCAGGACGGCCCGCCCGTGTTGATGGATACCGGCGTGGGGGCGGGCGATTACCTGCACAGTTTTTGCTCGGGCACGGCACGGGCCATTGCGGAGAAGGGGCGGGGGGTCATTCGCATTTACGTGGAGACACTTTCCCCATTCACGATCGGTTGCTTGATTGCCCTGTACGAGCGGGCGGTTGGGCTGTACGCGTCGCTCATCAACATTAACGCGTATCATCAGCCCGGCGTTGAAGCCGGTAAAAAGGCCTCTGAAAAGATCATCGGCTTGGAGAACCGTTTGCTGGACCAATTTCGGTCGCATCGAGGATGGCCATGGACGGTTGAGGATTTGGCGGCAAGGGTGGGAGCAACCCAAGAACTTGAGGAAGTTCGAGAACTTTGTTGGATGCTGTCGCAGAACCCGGCCAGTGGGATTCAGTTGTTGCCTGTAAGGGAGCATGTCTATTTCCGCGCCATCTGAATACTTTCGGTACCCGACCCGGTACGACGTGATCGTGATCGGGGGTGGCCACGCAGGGATTGAAGCTGCCCTGGCTGCGGCGCGCATGGGATGTTCGACCCTATTGCTGACTCTGAATCCGGACTCCGTAGGCCAGATGTCGTGCAATCCCGCGGTCGGTGGCCTGGCCAAGGGCAACCTGGCACGGGAAGTGGATGCCCTGGGCGGGGAGATGGGCATCAACACGGACATGACCGGCATCCAATTCCGCATGCTCAACACCACGAAAGGCCCGGCTGTATGGGCACCGCGGGCTCAGTGCGACAAAAAGGCCTACCAGTTCCGGATGAAATGGGTTTGCGAGCGGCAGGAAGGCCTGCATGTGATGCAGGCCGAGGTATCGGATCTGGTGGCCGAAGGTGGGGAGATTGTTGGGGTTCGGACCACGTTGGGAATCGAATACGCGGCGAAGAGCGTGGTGGTCACCACCGGGACGTTCCTGCGCGGTTTGATGCACATTGGCCCGGCGCAGATTCCAGGGGGTCGGGCTGGAGACAAACCTGCTCTGGGGATCAGCGAGTCCTTGAAGCGGCTGGGCTTGGAGCTGGGTCGAATGAAGACCGGCACCCCGCCGCGTCTTTTGCGCTCTTCCATTGATTTCTCCAAGACGGAGGTGCAGCCGGGCGACGAACCGGTTCCGTGGTTTTCGCATTGGACGGATGAATTGTTCCACGTGGAACATTCTGTGGTACGGTTCCCTTGGCGCTCGGCCAGTGATCGGTATCCGCCGGGATCGGTCCTTGCCCAGCTGGGTGGGCAACTCCCCTGTTACATCACCTACACCACGCAGGCCACGGCCGAAATCATCCGGGCCAACTTGCATCGGTCTCCCTTGTACAGTGGCGTGATTCAGGGGGTTGGGCCTCGATATTGTCCTTCGATCGAAGACAAGGTGGTCAAGTTTGCCGACAAGGAGCGCCACCAGATCTTTTTGGAGCCGGAAGGTGCGCACACGGAGGAAATCTACGTCAATGGCCTCTCCACCTCACTGCCATTCGACGTGCAGCTTCAATTGGTCAAGACCGTCATCGGTTGCGAAAACGCGGTCATGCTCCGGCCGGCCTATGCGGTCGAGTATGATTATGCGCCCCCGACCCAGTTGACCCCGTACCTTGAGACCAAGGTTTGCCGGGGACTTTTCCTTGCGGGTCAGATCAACGGCACTTCCGGATATGAAGAAGCCGCCGGGCAGGGGATCATTGCCGGAATCAATGCCGCCCTGCGCGCCAAAGGTCGGCCACTCATTACCTTGGGACGTGATCAAGCCTACATCGGCGTGCTGATCGACGACCTGGTCACCAAAGGGACCTCGGAACCGTATCGGATGTTTACTTCCCGGGCCGAGTACCGACTTTTGCTCCGGCAGGACAATGCCGACCTTCGACTTTCCGCCATTGGTTACCAGGTCGGGCTGCTCCCCCGGCATCGGTATGCCCGCGTGGAGGCCAAGCATCAGGCCATCAAGGCAGAGTTGCAGCGGCTTCAGACAACCCGACACGGATCGCTCACCTTGGCGCAGATTCTCAGCCGACCTGAAGTCCGTTACCAAGACCTGCCGGGTGCCCGCACCGATCTCGACCCACAGGTGATCCATCAGGTGGAGGTGGAGACCAAGTACGCCGGTTACATCCAACGGCAACTGCAAGAGGTGGAGCGTTTCAAGTCGCTGGAAGACAAACAGATACCATCAGATTTCGACTATCGCACGGTGACCGGACTCAGAAAAGAAGCGCTCCAGAAGCTTTCTGCCATTCGGCCTCGGACCTTGGGACAGGCGGCGCGGATCTCAGGGGTCTCGCCGGCTGACGTGGCCATTCTGGCGGTCTGGTTGCGTCGCTACGGAATGGCCAGGTCCAATGCTGTGGAAATCCGGTAGTGTGGGTCTATTTGCAGCCAACGCAAGCTCCGCGCGCGCAGCGTTGTTCCGTGTTAAGGGGGCCGCCATCCCGTGCTCTTGGACGCGGGTTCTCTGAGGCTCGCCCGAGGAGGGAATCCGTTACTACTTGGCACCGGCTGGGGGCCAAAAGGGGCGCTGTTTCAAGAAACCTGCTGTTGTAGGAAGGGTTTGAGCGTTGGCCCGGGAAGGGAAGGTCAGGGCAACCTGGCGCCTACCGCTGAGGTGCTTTGGGCGCTGCAGGCCCCTCCAAACGGCCACTTCTGGCCGGCGGCGTTCGCTTTTGAGGTGCAGCACTCAGCCGTTGACGCGCCTGCGGTCTTGGGCGGCATTCACTGCTCCAGTTTGCCGGCCGACACCGGCAGAACCTGTACTTGCCGCCGACCAGAGCTACCGGTCACTTGCACAGGCTGAGCCGGACCAATGGGTAGCTCAAACTTGGGCATTGTGACCGTGCCGATATTTGCTGGCTCCGGTCGTAGTTATCGATAACGGACGCCGGCCAAGCAAGGAGAGCAGCCGAAAAATGCGCCCGTTGGCTGCTCAAACGGGCAGCTGCGTTGCTTGATTCCGCTGAAGCTGATTCGGGTTTGAGGGCGTTATTGGTTCGGAGGCCGGTTACGGCCCCGGGCGCCAATCCTTGCCTCAGGCACCCAACCGAGACTCCTCGTCATCTGGGCAGCGCCATGTAGGACATTGGCGTGGAGTGGGTTGCCGACCACGCAGGCCCTGCTGACCGGCGGGAACAAAGAACCCCGTGTCGAAGGGCTCCGCGATAACGTGGAAGGTTGCAGCGTGTGTCGATCTTGCGCGGGCGGGTCCAACGGAGAAGCCGAAAGACTTGCCAGCAGTCCGGATCGAATTCCGGATCCACAGAAGTTGTGCGTAGTGCAGTCAGCTCCCCGGCCGGGAAGGGTTTGGTTCAGCACCGACGTCGGATTTGGAGTGCCGTTACGCGGCGCGGGGCAGGTCCCGGTTGCCGCCGCTCATGGATCGGTGCAAAACCCGCCGGTGGGGGCCCCTATGGATGCGTCTTTGGGCTAGCAAGTGGGGGGCAACCGGGGTTGGCGGCGCAGCGGTGCGGGGGCGTCTGTCGAAAGGGTCGGCTCAGGTCGGCTTCGGGGTGGTTGATCTGTCCCGCGCGGTCATTCCCACGGGGTGGGGCAAGGGCGCTGCCGGCGTGCTCTGAGGGCTTGCTTCCGGTGGGTCGGACCGGGTTAGCTGCGCGGGCAGGTTCATGCGGCCGGCGCATTTACTGTTGTTGATTGTGATGAACGCCTTTTGGGCCGGGACGTACTCGGCTTTCAAAGGGCTGGCGCCGCATTTGGATGCCGGGGCCCTTGCGACGTTGCGATACAGCCTGGCTGCCGGGCTCCTGGGCGTGTGCTGGCCATGGTTGCCCGGATCGGCGCCCCGGGGACAGGACTTCCTGCGGACGGTGGTGATGGGGGTGATCGTGTTCTGTTTCGCGCCGCGGTTGCAAGTGGCCGGAGTTCAGTTGGGTGGGGCGACCGATGCCGCGGTGTTGATGGCGTTGGAGCCCCTGGTGACCTCGATTGCGGCGGCCTGGTTTTTGCGGGAGCGGATTGGGCCGCGGCGGTGGATCGGGTTTGGGCTGGGGTTGTTGGGGGTGTTGGTGATGGCGGAGGTGTGGCGTCCCGACTTTCGTTTGCCGGGGTTGTGGGCCAATGCGTTGTTCCTGTCCTCGTTTGCGTGTGAGGCGGCCTATTCGGTGATGGGCAAGCCGTTGTTGGGTCGGTGGGGCATGGCCAGGGTGGTGACGGTGGCGTTGTTGTCGGGGAGCCTGGCGAATCTTGTTTGGGAGGGGCCTGCGGCCTGGCATGCAGCCATGGCCCTTCCCGTGGAGGGTTGGTGGGTGATGCTTTATCTGTCGGTGATTTGCACGGTGATCGGGTACGTGGCGTGGTTTTACGTGATACGGGAGGCGGAGGTGAATGTGGCGGTGCTGACGGTGTTTTTGCAGCCGGTGTTGGGGGTGTTGATTGCCGCGGTTGCGTTGGGTGAACGGCCGCATTGGGGTCATTTGTGGGGGAGTTTGGTGATCTTGTTGGGAGTGGGGATCGGGCTGTCGCGGCAGATCCGGTTGCCCGGACGGGCAGGGGCGGGGCAGCAATGCGGTGCAACGGGTGTCACGGGTGGGGAAGCGGGGGCTTCGCCCGGTGCTGGTCACGGGTGAGGGCTGGGGCGTGTGCGGCCGGCGCGCCGGCTTGAAGGTTGAAGAAGGGTCGGGAAAGCGAGCCCCCGGTTGGGCGGTTCTTTCGGGCGGATCACCGCGACGATGGTTTGCGTCGGGAGCGGGGAGGTGATTGGGGTTCCTTAACGTGCTTGCCGGCGGCTTTGCCGGTTCGAGTTCGGATGGGCGGTACGGTTTGGGGTCGGGGTTTGGGGATGAGGACGATGGGGCAGCCTTCAAATCCGAAGGCCTTGCGCAGTTCGCCCACGAGGTACTTTTTGTAAGGCTCGGAGAAATCCTCGTCCCGGTTGACGAACATGAGGAAGGTTGGGGGTGTGTGACTGATCTGGGTGGCGTAGAAGAACTTGATGCGATGACCTTCCTTGCTGACGGGCGGGTGACGTTCGACGGCGTCGTGCAGGGTACGGTTCAACAGGGCGGTGGGGACGGTCTGGCGCATCTGGGCGGAGACGTATCGAACGGCTTCGAGGACGCGGTCCAACTGGAACCCGGTGACTGCGGAGGTGAAAATGACCGGTGCGTAGTCCAGGAAAAACAGCTTTTCCCGGACCCAGGAACCGAAGATTTGGAGCGGATCGGGCGGGGGTTCGGGTTGATGACGTGTGCGTGCGGCGGCGCGTTTTTTTTCCCACTCCTTCTGGACGATTTCCTGGAAGAGGTCCCATTTGTTGACGAGCAACACGCAGGGTTTGCCAGCTTCCACGATGAGCCCGCCGATTTTTTTGTCCTGTTCGAGGATGCCGGCCTCGGCGTCGAGGACGAACAGGACGATGTCGGCCCTGCGGATGGAACCTTCGGCGCGGGTGACACTGTAGAATTCGATGTCGTCGTGGATCTTGCGTCGTTTTCGGAGTCCGGCGGTGTCGATGAGGACGTAGCGTTCCTTCCGGCCTTCCACGTCGATTTCGAAGGGTACGTCCACGGCGTCGCGGGTGGTGCCGGGTATGGGACTGACGATGACGCGTGCCGAGCCGATCAACGCGTTGACGAGGGAAGATTTGCCGACGTTGGGTCGGCCCACGATGGCCAGTTTCAGGGGTGCGTCGGTTTCGGGGCTTTGTTCTTCGGGTCCGGTTGCGGGCGGGGGCGGCAGGAGGGCGAGGGCGGTGCGCATGAGGGGTTCCAACCCGCGGCCGTGTTCTGCGGAGACGGCAAAGACGCGGTCGAATCCGAGTTTGGCGAACTCGACGGTTTGCGCATCCCATTCGGGGGTATCGGCCTTGTTGGCGACCACGAGTACGGGTTTGCCGCTGGCTCGGAGCCACTCGGCCAGTTCTTCGTCCAGCGGCACGAGTCCCTCGCGAATGTCCACGACGAAAAAGATGACCGCGGCGGATTGCACGGCCAGTTCGACCTGTTGTCGTGTGGCGGCGACGAGGATGTCGTGGGTTTTCTCACCTGGGCGAAGGCCGATGCCGCCCGTGTCGATCAACGTGAAGGGCCGGCCGCGCCATTCGACCTCGGCGCTGACGCGGTCGCGGGTCACCCCCGGCTGATCATGCACGATGGCGATGCGGCGACCGGCCAGGCGATTAAACAGGGCGGACTTGCCGACGTTGGGACGCCCCACGATGGCGATGGTTTGCGACATGGCCATCAATCTGGGCCGGGCCGACGGGCTGCGAAAGTCGAAAGGCGGCCCGACGCGTTCGGGGTTTGAGTGGCGGACGCTGTTTGTTGGAGGACCGGCGAGCGGGCGGTTAAGATCTGGATTGTTTGCCGGTGGGGTTGCCCCTGGTTTCCAGGGCCCGGCGGGCGAGCACGGCTGCGCCGGTAATGCCTGCGTCGTCGCCCAGGTTTGTGGCCATCAAGGTGAGGGCGCGTTCGCTGCCGGGCATGATGCGGCTTCGGGCGGTCTCGGCGATGCGGGGCATGAGTTCGCTTTGGAGGGCCTGGATCAGGCCGCCGCCCAGCACGACCATTTCGGGGTTGAGCAGGTTGACCAGGCTGGCGATGCCGAGGCCGAGGTAGTCGGCAGTTTGCAACAGGATGCGTCGGACGAGTTTGTCCCCCTGTTGCCATGCCTTGCGGAGTTCGTTGCTGCGGAGGTCTTCGAGGTCGGTGCCCAGCCATTCGGTCAGGACGGTTTTTTCACCAGCGGCCACCGCTTCACGGATGCGCCGGTAGATGGCGGTACGGCTGGCCAGGGCCTCCCAGCAGCCCCGGTTGCCGCAGCCGCATTTGGGTCCGTTCACCTCGAGGACCATGTGGCCGATTTCCGCGGCGGTATGGGATGCGCCTTCGTAGAGTTCACCGTTGAAGATCAGTCCGCCTCCGATACCGGTGCCGACAAACACCCCCACCAGGTGACGGGGCCGTGCCCGCAGCTCCACCTCGTGAACGCCCAGGGTGCACACGTTGGCGTCGTTGCCCACGAACACGGGACGGTTGAGGGCTCGGCTCAGGCGCCGGCCCAGGGGCACGTTGCGCCAACCGGGCAGGTTCGGAGCAAAAACCACGGTACTCCGGTCTGCGTCCACGGCCCCCGGCGCTCCGATGCCGATGGAACGGACCTGGGTTAATTGGATTCCGGTTGTTTCCAGGGCCTCCCGGACAGCCCGTTCGATGCGTTCCAGCACCGCATCCAGACCGCGCTCGGCCCGTGTGCTCACCTTGGCCGTCCCCAGCAGTTTCAGGTTTGCGTCGAACACGCCGGCGAGGATTTTGGTGCCTCCCAGGTCCACGCCGATCCAGTGGGACTGTTCCGTGAGGGCCATGGTCAGCGATTCAGCGGATGGGTTTGCCGGCCAGCAACGCGGTGATTTTGCGGCGCAGCTCCCGATTGATGACGTCGATGGGCCGGTGCCCGTCAATCACGTGGAACCCGTAAATCTTCTGCAATCTCTGGAACTGGGCGGCCATCAGGGACTGGTACTTGAGGAAACTGTCGAACATGTCGCGAGAAAGTCCCAGGTCCATGCCGCTTTCCCAGTAATCCAGCGCGGCGTACTTGGCGAAGGTCCGTTGCACCAGTTCCTCGGGGGCCACCTGCAGGTAAAACACGATGTCCGGCACGACGGCCATTCCGTACAGGTTGCGCAACCATGCCTCGTCCATGCCCCGGACCAGGTCGCGGGCCATGAGGGTGTAGATGTAACGGTCCGCCAGCACCATCTGCCCGGCGCGGAGGCCGGGGAGGATCTGGTTTTCCAGTTGATCGGCAAAATCCGTCGCGTAAAAGAGGCTGAGCGTGGTGTGGCTGAGAATGTTGCCCTGTTGAGCGCGCTCAAGTTCTTCGCTGACCAGGGCGGAACGTTTCAGACCGACCGTGATGGTGGAGTGCCCGCAACTCTCCAACCAGTCCACCAGCAGGCGGATCTGGGTGGAGCGCCCGGAGCCGTCCGCGCCCTCGATGACGATCAACCGCCCGGTCAACTGCTCCGGTTGCACTCCCGGGATGCCATGTCCATAGAACCGGTGCGGCGTGCGCCGTGGCACGATCACGTGTGGACGATGAGATCCCCGGGACATAGTTCAAACAGCAGCCCGACCCCGACCGACGGATTCCGCCCGCTGTGGTTTGCGGCCGCGCTTGAAGCTTTCCAGATCCAAACGCGCCGCGACAATGGCCCGAACCCGTTGTTGTTGGGCTTCGATGGTCTGGTTGGCGTCGACGATGTGGAACTGGAATTCGGTGCTCATGGCCAGGTATTGCTCCAACAGACGGCCCTGGAAGATCCGGAAGCTTTCGTAGATGTCGGGCGAAAGCCGCAGATCCATTCCCGCCTCGTAAAACTTGAGCTGCGGCCGGCCCTGCAGGATGCGTTGGAGCGACACCTCCAGGTCCGCCTTGAAAAAGAAGGTCAGGTCCGGCAGCGCGGCGAAGCTGTAGATTCCGCGCACCCACGGCGCCGGGCACCCGCGCACGACATCCCGCGCAAACGCGGTGAAGATGTACCGGTCGCACAGCACCAGGTACCCCGCCCGCAACAGCGGGACCAGGTGACGCTCATAACGATCCGCAAAGTCGGTGGCGTGGATCAGGCAGAAGGTGGTGGGGGTCAGCAACTGCTGGGCCTTGCCCCGGCTGGTGGCACTTTTCACCAGCTCCGACGAGTTCCACTCGCTCAGAAACACCTTCAGGTCCAGGGATTCCAACCACCGGCGCAGCAGGTGCAGTTGGGTGGATTTGCCGGAGCCGTCGATGCCTTCCACGGCAATCAACCGGCCTGGAAATCCCAGTTGGGCAAACGTCTTCATCATGCCGAACCGCACCCAACATAGGCCCGTGAATCGTCCAATCCAAGCGCACATTCCCTGGACCTGCCGGTCGGCCCGGCTGTGGAGCCCATCCACGGTTGTGCGGGCCGGGGCATGGGGGATGACGCGCCTTTTGCATGGTGACCGCGCTGACCCAGCCCGCCCCGGACCAACCGGGCGATCACCCGGTCCCGGGAGCTTTGCGCGAAGCCGGCTCGGGTTTCCCGGGCCTTCCGGGCGATCCATCCCGGCGGCGGTCGGTTGGGCGGCGTCGCGCGAGCTGTGGTTATGGTTCGTTGGGGAGCCCGCCCACCGGGATTGTGTTGTGGAGAAGGGTGCCAAGCCGGGTCGGCACGCCGTGGCCCGGACGGTGCTCGGAAAAGCGCCCCGCAGAGGGATGCCCGGACTCGAAATCCGTCGTGGTCCCGGCTTGGTTCACTGTTCAGCCCCTCTGAGTCGCCAACTTCTGTGCCTCCGTACCGGGTGCGGCGGGCACGGAGGACCGTGCCCCGCCCGGAGTTGTCGCCGAAATCGCCGGGTCCCTTCTGGAATCCGACAGGTTGGAAGGGACCGCGTCCTCGTCGTCGGGAAGGAAAGGCAGGCACGTAAGATTCACTCGAGCCTGCCAGCACGACCAGATCCGGACGCCGCCCTTACGAGGTCGGCCAGGATGGGAGCCAGGATGGGAGGTACAGCATCCTCCTCGTCCGCAAAAACCGGTGGGTACCGGGGACGGTGGTCCCCTCGTGCATGTGCGCATTTGCGAGTTTTGGAAAGTTTCGAGGGGGTCTGATTTGGTCGGGTGCCCGGCGTCGGTCCTTGACTGCTTCCGTGTCCGATCGGGCGGGATGGTTTTGTTGCCGAGTCGTCACGGCGACGTTGCGTTCGGGTGCTTGCGAATGGGGCGGGTGCCGGTTAGCGTGGGCCGTTGTCCGGAGTCCCGGATCGGGGGTTCCGATCGGGGGACCGGGAACCGAAAAGGATGAACACCCGCGGCCCGCAGGTGTAACTTTAACAGAGCCACGGAGGTCGCTGTCCGGGTGCCGCATTTGGCAGCAACAAATCGCATGCCCAAACAACCAATGGGAAGGGGAGACCGCAGAGGCAGGCCGTTGGCCTTCACCCTGATCGAGTTGCTGGTGGTCATTGCCATCATCGCGATCCTGGCGGCCATGCTGTTGCCCGCGCTGGGCCGGGCCAAAGGTAAGGCCCGCACGATCAGTTGTTTGAACAACATGCGCCAATGGTCGCTGGCATTTCGCATGTACGCCGACGACAACAGCGATCTGGTGCCCGAGGAGGGCAACACCCAGGTGCCCATCATTGATCCCCAGAACGTGGACGCATGGTACAACGCCACGGTGGTGTACGTGCAGCAGCCGCGTCTGGCCGACCTGTACACGCAAAACCCGCCCGCACCCCCGCTGCCGGGTTCAAAAAGCATTTTTTCCTGCCCCAGTGCGCCCGATCCGAGCAAGGCGGCCAATCCGTACGCCAATCCGCCCAACTTCACCCGCGCGTTTTTCATGTACGGTGAGAACGGCCGGCTTTGCATCAACCGGAACACCCGGGCGACCCTGGGCATCAGCAACACGAAGTTTGCCACGATCAAGAAACCTGCCGACACCATTCTCGTGGCCGAGGTGGATCCCAATTCCCCGCAGAACAATGCCCCGGCGCAATCCAACGTGACCGGGCAGTACGCCGTGGCGCGGCACGATTTCCGGGGCAACTTTGCCATGGCCGACGGCAGTGCCCGCATTGCCCGCACCAATGATTTTCTGAGGACGGCCGCCGAATCCAACAGTGCGGCCGAAGAATGGCGGATCGAACGCCGGATGTACTGGTACCCCAGTGAGACCACGCCGAACTGAACCGATGGTTTGGGCCGATTGCGGGCGCGCGGTCGGCAAGGGCAGGCTTGCTGCGGCCGTGGCTGCGGGGCCATCATGGAGCTGTTTGGATGAACCCGTCCATTGGAAAGGGCATATGAAACGCCTCCTCTCGCTGCTGATCCTGGGCTGTTCGTGGGCCATCGCTGGTGCCACGTTGTACCTGAACGAACCCTTCGATTATCCGGACGGTCCGTTGATCTCGGTGTCCGGCGGGTTGTGGATCACGCACAGTGGGACCACCGGGCAGGTGGATGTGGTTTCCGGCGCGGTGTTTCTGACCCAGTCGGAGTCCGAGGACGTCAGCATCGCCATTACGAATGTGCCCGGCGGCGCCATCGGATCGGGCATGTTGTATGCCGGGTTCACGGTGCGGTTCACCGCTCTGCCGAGCGGATCGGGAACCTATTTTTGGCATTTCCGTGACACGGGCACGTCGAACTTCCGGGCGCGGGTGTTTGCTACGGTTTCCGGTGCCGCCCCCGGGAAATTCCGATTCGGCATCGCCAACAGTACAAATCCTCCTGTGGTCATCCCGACCGACTGTGATTTGGAAACGGAGTACAAACTGGTCGTGCGTTATGACGTGGCCAATGCGCAGACCACGCTGTGGCTGAACCCGGCGTCGGAGGAGTCCACGGTCAACCGGGCGGAGGATACCTTCAGCGCCTCGGTATTTCCCATTACCTTCGTGTGCCTCCGCCAGTCTCTCTCCAGCGGAAATGGCATGGGGAGTCTTTACCTTGACAACCTCCAGGTTGGCACGTCGTTCGCGGACGTGCACACCCCGGGCGGCCCACCCACCATCAGCGGCATCCCGCACCAGTACCTGGCCGCAGGCACCAGCACCGGTCCGCTGCCCTTTGAAGTGGACGACGTGGAAACGGCGCCCGAATTGCTGGTGGTGACGGCCGTGTCCGACAACGAGTTCCTGGTGCCCAACGACCCGCAACATTTGTTGCTGGGGGGCGCGGGCAAGCAACGGACCCTCACCGTGACCCCGGTGCCCGGGCGGGAAGGTCAGGCCACGATCCGGGTTACTGTCCGTGATGCCCAGGGGGAGACGGCCACCATGAGTTTCAACGTTTACGTGGGCATGCCTTCCATCACGGCGCCGCCCAATCAGGTCGCGCCCACCAACACAACCGTGGGCCCATTGACCTTTGAGGTTCGGGATACCGAGAGCAACCCGCTCACCGTGACCGCCGCGTCTTCCAACGAAATCCTGGTTCCCCCGGCGAACCTTGTTGTGAGCGGCACCGGCACTCAACGCACCATCCGCATCACGCCCACCCCGAATGTCTCCGGGACGGCCACCATCACGCTCACCGTGTACGATGGCACGTGGAGCATTTCCACGAACTTCCTGGTGACGTTCCATCCGAAGTTCGGCCTGGTCCTGGGCGACACCTTTGATTATCCGGACGGCCCGCTGGTGGAGACGTCGGGCGGGTTCTGGACGACCCACAGCGGCACCACCGGCCAGGTTCAGGTGATGCAGGGGCATGTCGAACTCTCGCGGAGCCTGACAGAAGACGTCAGCGCCGGGTTCACCAACTTCCTTCAGGCCCTGGGCAGCGGGATTGTTCTGTATACGAGCATGAAGGTGACGTTCACGGAGCTGCCGGCTTCGGGCGGCGATTATTTTGCGCACTTCCGCGATGTCGGGACGGTGAATTACCGGGCCCGACTCTACGCCACGACCGGCGGGGTGGCCCCGGGCAGATTCCGTCTGGGAATTGCCAACGGGTCCGTGCCGGCCAACGCGGTCCTGCCGATGGACCTGGACCTGAACGTGCCGTACCTGGTGATCCTGCGGTACAACGTGGACACAGCGGAAACCACGCTGTGGGTAAATCCCGCCGATCCCGCCAGTCTGTCCGTGACTGCAAGGGACTCTGTCACGCCGGTGTCGCTCTATTATTTCTCGTTCCGCCAGAGTTCGGGCATCGGCACGTTGACGGTGGACGACCTGAAGGTGGGCACGGCATGGGAAGATGTTTGGGAACCGGTTGCCCCGCAACCGGAACGGTTGCGGTACCAGTGGGATGGACGGACCCTGACGCTGGTGTGGGACCAGCCCGGCCTGCGCCTGCAGGAGGCACCTTCGCTGGAAGGGCCCTGGTCGGACATTGTCGGCGCCTCCAGTCCCCACACCGTGCCGACCACGTCCGGACAACGGTTCTACCGGTTAACGTACTGAACGGGTGCTGGTGCCCCGCACCGGCCCGGACACCTGACCCGCGGGGGCCGAGCCACCGCAACCAAAGGGGCAGCCCCAAAGGGGGCGGTCTCCGCGAGTGGAAGTGCGAGACGTTGGTTCCGGGGAGGACCGGCGTTTTTGAAGACGCCGGCCCGACGCAGAAGCATTGCTGCAGCCTCAATGGCCCGGAGCTTGCGCAGGCAGGAATCCATCCCTCTTTCGACCATCTGCCAGGCTTCCGGGTTTCGCAGGGGGACTCCCTCAGGGGGCATCGTCCTCCCTGCCCGCCGGTTGTTGCGGACGGCGGGGACGTGGTCGCTCCCGATCTGTCGGATTTCGAATGGTCCCGGCGGCCGGGGCGGCGGCGTGGGACGTGGGGCATCGGGGAAGAAGTGGGGTGGTGTGGTTGGAGTGGCGGGCGGGCTGTGTTTGGGCTGGCTCCGGGGTGGCGGAGTTTTTACGGTGACCGGAGCTGCAGCGGCGGCGGTGGTGCCGGTCGCACGGCGGAGGGTTGGTTGTCATGTTTTCGCATGTGGTGATTTTCTGGACGGACCCGGGACAGCCGGGTGCGGCGGAAGAATTGATCGAGGCGGCGGAGCGGTATTTGCGGCCGATTCCGGGCATTGTGCATTTTCATGTGGGTCGGATGGTTCCGAGTGATCGGCCGGTGGTGGAGCAGAGTTACCAGGTGGGGTTGAACGTGGTGTTTCGGGACAAGGCTGCGCACGATGCGTATCAGGTGCATCCGGCGCATGTGGAGTTTGTGGAGAAGGTGTTCAAACGCGTGTGCAAGCGGGTCCTGGTGTACGATTTTGCGTGAGAAACCGTGGTGGTGCGGAAAAGGTTACGGGTGCAAATCGGGAGGTGACGGCCATGAACGAGGCGGTAGACGATCGGATTGGGCGGAGAATGGCCCGGTGGGTGGCCGGGGTGTTGGGGTGTGTGCTGGCGGGCTGGCTCGGTTGGGGTTGTGCGAGTACCGGTTCGGGGGGGACCGCGGGTTTCCGGTTTGAACCTGTGAACGAGAGTTCGTTGGGGTTGTGGGAGGGGGATCGGCCGGTTTTGGTGTACAACCATGGTGTGATCCGGCGTGCGGGAGTGCCGGAGCGGTATGCGCGCAGCACGTATGTGCACCCGTTGTATGGTGTGGACGGGGAGGTGTTGACGGACGATTTTCCGGCGGATCATCTGCATCATCGGGGTTTGTTTTGGGCCTGGCCGCATGTGCGGGTGGGCGGGGTGCGTTATGATTTGTGGTTGTTGCAGGGGATTCGGCAGCAGTTCGAGCGTTGGGGACGGCGCGAGGCTTCGGCGCGGGAGGCGTTGTTGGAGGTGCACAATGGATGGTACGCGGGGGAGGCGAAGGTGGTGGACGAGACGGTGCGGTTTCGGGTGCATCCGGTCCGCGGAGGGACGCGGGCGGTGGATGTGGCGTTCGAGTGGCGGGTGTTGAAGGGGCCGCTGACGTTGCAGGGGGCCGAGGGGAAGAGTTACGGGGGGTTGACGTTGCGGTTTGCGCCGGGGACCAACACCGCGATCACAATTCCGGCGGGTCGGATTTCAGAGGATTTGGCGATGACGAATCTGCCGTGGGCGGATCTGACGCGGCTGTGGGCGGGGTCGGGTCGGACGAGCGGGGCGGCGATTTTTGTGGCGCCGGATCATCCGGGGTATCCGCCGCAGTGGTTGTTGCGGCATTACGGGGTGTTGTGTTTGGGCTGGCCGGGGGTTGAACCGGAGACGTTTGGGGAGGGGGATGTGATACGGGCGCGCTATCAGGTTTGGATCCATCGGGGTGAGGTGGATGCGGCCCGGTTGCGCGAGGCGTACGCGGAGTATTGTCGGGAGCTGGGCCTGTTGCGGTAGACCCCGCCCTGGTGCCGGGGGGTGGGGAGCGGTTCGGCGGGTTGGGGATTGAAGAGTGCGGGGAAGTTTTGCGTCCAAGGGCCGTGTGGGTTCGGGAGCAGACCCCCGGGGGCGGGGTTTGTTGTCCGCGCCCCGCGGGACGAAACGAACCAACCTCAACCAAGGACCGAAAGCGATGAAACGAGCGAGTTGGATGCTTCTGTTGGCGGGTTTGGCATGGAGCTGGATTGCGTTTGGGCAATCGGCCGGGGTGATTCGGCCTTTTAACGGCCGGAACCTGGAGGGCTGGAAGGCCAAGCCGGAAGGGAATCAGAAGAATTACTGGACGGTGGGCACGGCGCGGTTGGACCCGAACAATCCGGAGCGGTTGTTGGTGGAACCGGGCGGTCAGGAACTGATCAATGCGACGCCCGGGCACGGGCAGGGGCTGGATCTGTACAGCGAAACTTTGCACGGGGATGCGATCATCAAGTTGGAGGTCATGGTGCCGCGCAACTCGAACAGTGGCATTTACGTGATGGGCGAGTACGAGGTGCAGGTACTGGACAGTTACGGGAAGGACGACCGGCCGGGGCCGGGTGATATGGGCGCGATTTACGGGGCGCAACCGCCGCGGCATCCCAAGTACCGGCCGCCCGGGGAATGGAACACGTACGAGATTCACTGGCGTGCGCCGCGGTTTGATGCCTCGGGCAGGAAGGTGGCCAATGCGCGGTTTGAGAAGGTGATTCTCAACGGTGTGGTGATTCACGAGAACGTGGAGATGAAAGGGCCGACGCCGGGTGGTGTGGACGGCCGTGAGAAGCCGATGGGACCGCTGATGTTCCAGGGGAACCACGGGCCGGTGGCGTATCGGAACATTGAGATTCATCCGCTGCGATAGGGTTGTCGGCAGGCAGGGTGATTGTCCCGGGCCCCGGTGCGGCTGATGAGGCTGGCCGGGGCCGGTGTTTTGGGTACGGGTGTGCGCCCGGGATGTGGGGTTAGCGGACGGCGGGTTCGAGCAGGCGGAGGTCGCCGCGGACGGCATCCAATTCGGCCCGGACGCCCCAGGGGAGGGTGGCGTTGAGGGCGGTGTGGCCGAAGGGGAGGCCGAAGAGGATGGGTTTGCGCAGGGGCCGGAGTCGTTCTTCCCAGACGCGGAGGGTTTCGGTTCCGAGTGGGTCGGGCTCGGCGGTGGGCGGGTCGGTGCAGCGTTCGCACCGGCCGATGGCGATGCCGGCGATCTGATCGAGCAATCCCGAGTGGAGCAGTTGGGTGAGCATGCGATCGATGCGGTAGGGGGGTTCGGCGACTTCTTCGAGGCAGAGGATGCGGTTGTGGAAGTCGGGTTGGTAGGGGGTGGCGAGGGTTGCGACGAGCATGGAGAGGTTGGCGGGCAGGAGGGGCCCCGTGGCGCGGCCTTTTCGGAGGATGCGGACGAGGGGGCGGGTGGCGGGGTCGAGGATGCTGCCCGGTGGATGGGGTTGTGTCAGGGTGTGAAGGAGGCTGCGGAGGGTGAACTCGGGAAGGTCGGGTCGGCCGAGGTCGGGTCCGGCCATGGGTCCGTGGAAGGTGATGAGGCCGGTGAGGGTGTGGATGGCGGCGTGGAGGGCGGTGACGTCGCTGTAGCCGACGAAGATTTTGGGGTGGTTGCGGATGAGGTTGAGGTTGAGGTGTGGGATGAGACGTGTGGAGCCGTAGCCACCGCGGGCGCAGAGGATGGCTTTGATGCGCGGGTTTTGGAAGAGGCGGTGGAGGTCGGCCAGTCGTTGGCGGTCGGACCCGGCGAGGTATCCGCGGGATTGGAAGAGGTGGGAGGCGGTATGGACACGGAAACCGAGCTGTTCGAGTCGCGCGATGGCGCGGTGGATGGCATCGGGGGATCGGACGGGGCCGGCCGGCGCGATGAGGCCAATGGTGTCGCCGGGTTCGAGTCGTGGCGGGCGCAGTGGCATGGGCGTGGGTGTGGGGTGCGCTGCTGGGGGTGGGTTCAGTCCCGGAGGCAGGCGAGTTCGCGGAGGGTGTTTTGGAGGGCGGATTCGAGTTCGGTGACGAGGCCCGGAACGGAATCGAGCTGGCCGGCGCGGGCGGCGCGTTCGATGCGCTGGCAGAGGGCGACGACCTTGCGGGCGCCGAGGCTCATGCTGGTACTTTTGAGGGAGTGGGCCTGGAAGGCGAGCTGGGTGGGGTCGGCCATGGCCTGCCGGATTTGGTGGAATTGCTGGGGTGCGGTTTGGTGGTAGAGGTCGATGAGTTCCTGGAGCATGTTGAGGTTTTCGCCGGCGGGCAGTTGGCGGAGTTCCTCGAGCAGGGTGCGGTCGAGGAGGGTATCCGGGGAGGCGTGGGGCATGCGTGCGAGGAAGGTGGTGGTGTCGAAGTCGCGGAGGCGTGTGGGGCCCCAGCGTTCGAGGGCGTTTTGGATGTCCTGGAGGCGGATGGGTTTGGAGATGTAATCGTCCATGCCGGCGGCGAGGCATTTTTCGCGGTCGCTGGCGAATGCGGCGCCGGTGATGGCGATGAGGCGGGGGCGTTTTTCGCGGGGCAGGCGTTGGTGGATGGCGCGTGCGACTTCGAGTCCGTCGAGTTCGGGCATTTGGACGTCGAGGAAGAGGATGTCGTATTCCTTTTGGTCGAGGGCGGCGAGGACTTCGCGGCCGTTGGTGGCGGTATCGGCCTGGTAACCGAGTTTGCGGAGGATGGTTTGTGCGACCTGGAGGTTGACGGGGTTGTCGTCGGCGACGAGGAGGCGGAGTGGGAGGCGTTGGGCGAGGGTGGCGTCGAGGACGGGGGGTGCCGGGGTGCGTTTTTCGCGTTGGACGGGCACGCCGAGGGCGCGGCAGAGGGTGTCGAGGAGCTGGGCCGGGCGGATGGGTTTATGGACGACGAGGTCGAAGCCGGCTTCGGCGGCGCGGCGGTCTTCGCCGCGGAGGGGGAGGGTGGAGAGCAGGACGATGGGGATGGGCGGGTTGGCGAGGTGTTTGAGCTGGCTGGCCAGGGCGAGGGGGTCGGTGCCGGGCAGTTGTTGGTCGAGCAGGATGACGTCGACGGGCGGGTCGGTTTCGAGGCAGTGGAGGGCTTCGCTGGCGGAGGTGGCGGTGGTGACGCGGAGGCCCCACTGGGTGGCGCGGTGGCGGACGAGGCGTTGGTTGGTGGGGTTGTCTTCGATGAGGAGGAGGTGTTTGCGGGCGAGGGTGGGTTGGGGGCACTGCCAGAAGGCGGGGGCGGCGGTGGGTGCGGGTTGGGCGCGGATGGTGAAGTGGAAGGTGGCGCCCTTGCCGGTGTCGCTTTCGACCCAGATTCGGCCGCCCATGAGTTCGCAGAGTCGGCGGCAGATGGCGAGGCCGAGGCCGGTGCCGCCGTAGTGGCGTGCGGTGGAGGCGTCGACCTGTTGGAAGGATTTGAACAGGCGATCCTGTTTGTGGAGGGGGATGCCGATGCCGGTGTCGCGGACGGAGAAGTGGATGAGGCAGGACTGGGTTTGGGTGGTGGGCTCGTTGGCCGTGGGGGTGCGGGTTTGGGGTTGGGGGTCGGCCGGGGCGGGTCGGGCTTCCACGACGACCTCGCCGGTGTGGGTGAATTTGACGCCGTTGGAGAGGAGGTTGACGAGGATTTGGCGCAGTCGTGTGGCGTCGCCGATGATGACGCGGGGGAGGCGGTCGTCGAGGAGGTAGGCGAGGTCGAGGTTTTTCTCGGCGGCCTTGGGGGTGACTTGTTCGAGGGCTTCCTCGATACAGGTGTGGAGTTCGAAGGGGTGGGCTTCGAGCTCGAGTTTACCGGATTCGATTTTGGAGAAGTCGAGGATGTCGTTGACGATGGCCAGGAGGGATTCGGCGCTGTGCCGGGCGGCCTCGGCGTATTCGCGTTGTTCCTCGGTGAGGTCGGTGGCCAGGAGGAGGTTGACCATGCCGATGACGCCATTCATGGGGGTGCGGATTTCATGGCTCATGTTGGCGAGGAACTCGGTTTTGGCGAGGGTGGCCTCCTCGAGTTTCTGGTTGAGGGCGAGGAGGGTGGCGTTGTTTTCCATGAGTTTTTGCTGGCTTTCGCGGAGTGCGCGGTAGGCGGCGTCGCGTTGGAGCTGGTTGATGTAGGCGCGGGAGTGATAGCGGAGGCGTGCGATGAGTTCGACGGGGTCGGGGAGTTTGACGAGGTAATCATTGGCGCCGAGGGCGAAGGCGCGGCTTTTGATGAGGGGGTCATCGTGGATGGAGAGGACGAGGACGGGAATGTCGCGCGTGGCGGGGTTGGAACGGAACTGGCCGAGGAGGGTGAAGCCGTCGGTACCGGGCAGGACGAGGTCGAGCAGGATGACGGTGGGCCGGAGTTGGAGGGCCACGGTGAGGGCTTCTTTGGGGTCGGCGCAGAAGTGGAAGTCGATGTCGGGCTGGTCGGCGAGGGCGCGTCGGACGGCCTCGCCGACGACGGCCTGGTCATCGATGAGGAGGACCAGGGTGTGGTACTCCGGGGGTGGCCATTCGGCCGGGTTGGCGGCCGGGGGCGGTGCGGCGTTGTCGGGTTGGTTGCTCATGGCCGTCGGGTTTGGGTGTTGGTTCGTCGCGACGGTTTGGGCGGCTGCACGGTTTCCGGCCCGAACGTTCCGGGCGTTGTGCGGCGGTTCCGGTCCCTGCGGGGACCGACCGTGCGCAGGTGAAATCCCAGGGGCACGTTGTGCCGATGGGTGTTCCACCGTGAATCAGCTTAGACAGCGGGGGAGGAAACGGCAAGAGACCGGCCGTGTCGGGGCGGATGGCGGCGGGGCGGGGTGTGGGTCGGGGACTTGACGGCGGGGCGGGGTTGCGCATCTTACGCGGTCCACCCTGCCGGGTCCGGCCAGGGGGCCGGGATTCGGTGTGTTGGGGGTTTTCGGGCGGGTGCGGGTGAACAGAGGCGCATGGAACACATACGGAACATCGCGATCATTGCCCACGTGGATCATGGGAAGACCACGTTGGTGGATTGTTTGCTGAAGCAATCGGGGACGTTCCGGGCCAACGAGGCGAAGGCCTCGGAGGAGCGGATCATGGACATGATGGATCTGGAGCGGGAGAAGGGGATTACGATCCGGGCCAAGAACGCCGCGTTTCGGTACAAGAGGTATCGGGTGAATTTGGTGGACACGCCGGGGCATGCGGATTTCGGGGGTGAGGTGGAGCGGATCATGAACATGATTGACGGGGTGTTGCTGGTGGTGGATGCGGCGGAGGGTCCGCAGGCGCAGACGCGGTTTGTGTTGCGGAAGGCTTTGGAGGCGGGGGCCAAGCCGATTGTGGTGATCAACAAGATTGACCGGGAGAACGCGCGACCGCAGTGGGCGCTGGACCAGGTGTTTGATCTGTTTTTGTCGCTGAACGCGACGGACGAGCAGCTGGATTTTCCGTACGTATTTTGTTCGGCGAAGGCCGGGTACGCGCGGTTGCGGTTGGAGGATACGAACGAGACGATGGAACCGTTGTTTGAGGCGATTGTGCGGCACATACCGCCGCCGCGGGCGCGGGCCGGTGAAGGGTTTCAGTTGCTGGTGGCGAATCTGGATTATTCGGATTACCTGGGGCGGATCGCGTTGGGGAAGGTGATGGCGGGTCGGATCCGGGTGGGCGAGCCGGCGGTGTGTTTGCACGGGGATGGTCGGGTGACGGAGGGGCGGGTGACGGCGCTGTTTCACTATGAGGGGTTGAAGCAGGTGCAGATCGAGGAGGCGCCGGCGGGTGACATTGTGGGGGTGTGCGGTTTTGAGACGGTGGCGATTGGGGAGACACTGGCGGACCGGCCGGAGCGCGGGGCGTTGCCGTTTATTCCGGTGGATCCGCCGACGATCCAGATGGATTTTGCGGTCAATGATGGTCCGTTGGCGGGGCAGGATGGGAAGCTGGTGACGGCGCGGCACATTTGGGAGCGGCTCCAACGGGAGGTGCGAACCAATGTGGGTTTGCGGGTGGAGGCGACGGAGGATCCGAAGGTCTTCCGGGTGAGCGGTCGCGGGGAGATGCAAATCGCGATTCTGGTGGAGCAGATGCGGCGGGAGGGGTACGAGGTGCTGGTGTCGCGGCCGGAGGTGTTGTGGCGGCGGGATGCGGAGGGGAATCTGCTGGAACCGATTGAGCGGCTGTTTTTGGAGGTTCCGCAGGAGAGCATGGGGGCGGTGCTGGAGAACCTGGCGTGGCGGAAGGCGGAGATCCAGCAACTGACGCCGCACGGGGACCAGGTTTCGATTGAGGCGTTGATTCCGATGCGGGGGTTGATCGGGTTCGAGACGGATCTGGTGAATCTGACGCGTGGGTTGGGAGTGATGAGCCATTTGTTTCACGGTTACGGTCCGGATCGCGGGGAGATTCCGGCGCGGCGGAATGGTTCGTTGGTGAGCATGGAGGATGGGGTGGCGACGGCGTATGCGTTGGACGCGTTGCAGGAGCGGGGCCGGTTGATGATTGAGCCGGGGGACCGGGTGTACAAGGGGATGATCGTGGGGGAGCATGCGCGGGAGCAGGATTTGCTGGTGAATCCCTGCAAGACGAAGCATTTGACGAACATCCGATCGCAGGGGGAGGGCAAGGGGATTCAGCTGAGTCCGCCGTTGAAGCTGACGTTGGAACGGGCGCTGGAGTACATCGGGCCGGACGAGTACGTGGAGGCGACGCCGCATCATTTGCGGCTGCGGAAGAAGATCCTGGACGAACACCAGCGGAAGCGCGCGGCGCAGCAGCGCGCGGTGCGGGTGCTGTCGGACTGAGCCGACCCGGTGCGGGGGTGGGGTGGGGGATGTGGGGCCTTTAGAGGAGCCGTTCCGGGTTGAGCCCTTGGAGATCCCGGGGGACGAAGCGGCCGTCTTTGCGAATGAGTTCGCCGTCGAACCAGACCTCGCCGCCGCCGTATTCGGGTCGCTGGATGAGGACCATGTCCCAGTGGATGGCGCTGCGGTTTCCGTTGTCGCAGGCTTCGTAGGCCTGGCCGGGGGTGAGGTGGAGGGAGCCGGCGATTTTTTCGTCGAAGAGGATGTCGCACATGGGCTGGAGGATGTGGGGGTTGAATCCGAGGGAGAACTCGCCCGTGTAGCGGGCGCCGGGGTCGGTATCGAGGATCTGGTTGAGGCGTTCGGTGTTGTTGGCGGTGGCTTCGACGATGCGGCCGTTGCGGAAGACGAGTCGGACGTTTTCGAAGCGTGTGCCGGCGTAGAGGGTGGGGGTGTTGAACTGGATGACGCCGTTGACGGAGTTGCGGACGGGGCAGGAGAAGACCTCGCCGTCGGGGATGTTGCGGAGGCCGTTGCACATTTGGGCGCCGATGCCCTTGATGCTGAAGGTGAGGTCGGTCCCGGGGCCCTTGATATGGACGCGGTCGGCGCGTTGCATGCGTTTCCAGAGCGGGACCATGGCGCGGGCCATTTTGCGGTAGTCGAGGGTGCAGACGCGGAAGAAGAAGTCTTCGAAGGCCTCGGTGCTCATGCCGGCGCTTTGGGCCATGCTGGGGGTGGGCCAGCGGAGGACGCACCAGCGGGTTTTGTTGACGCGCCAGTTGAGGACGGGTCGTGTGATGCGGGCGTAGAGGGCCATGCGGTCGGGGGGGACGTCGCTGGTTTCGTTCATGTTGTCGGCGCCGCGGATGGCGATGTAGGCCTTCATTTTCTTCATGCGGGCCAGTTCGAGGTCGCGCACCAGGGCGGCGTGGCGGGGGTCGGTTTCGCGGAGGATTTCGCGGGTGACGCGGCTGTGTCGGGTTTCGACGATGGGGATGCCTCCGGCGCGGCGCACGGCGCGCATGAGTTCGACGGTCATGGGGTCGGGCACGTCGGTGACGTCAATGAGGACGGGGTCCCCGCGTTTGACGGCGACGGAGTAGTTGACGACGAGTTCAGCCAGTTGGGTGTAGCGTGGGTCTTGCATAAGCCTGAAATTGCCGGGGTCGGGGGGGTACGGCGCATCGGGGCCGGGTGCGGGCCGGTCCGTGTGTTCGGATGCGGCGGGGTCATGGTGTGGGTGTGGGTGGCGGGGTGGGCTCCGGG
>NZ_JAAKYA010000017.1:29501-105638 GCF_011044775.1 Limisphaera ngatamarikiensis
GGGCGGGATGTCATCGGGGCTGTAACGGCGCTGGCCGCCGACGACGATGATCCGGCCGTCTGCATCGGCGCTTAACCGGGGTCGCGATCCGGCGATGAGCCAGGTTTGGCGGACGAGAATGTCGCCTTCGGGGTTGAGGACGTAATAGGCGCAGGTGACGCGGCCGTTTTGGAAGAGGAGGTGGAGGTTGCTGGCGCTGTCGAGCTGGGGCTGCGGGTTGGCGAAGGAGACGATGGGGCCGAGGGGTACGACCTTGTAGGTTTGGGTTTCGGCGGGGTCGGTGATGCGCAGGTAGAGTCGGAGGTTGCGCTTGAGGTAGTTGGCCTCCTGGAGGATGTACTTGCGCATGACCGGCGGGGTGCCGGGGTCGGTGGTGGGCAGGCCGAATTCACGTTCCCACAGGCGGGCGCCGGTGATGATGTAGAATTGGGCGGGGGGGCTGGAGAACTCGCGGTCCCAGGCGGGGATGTGGACGGTGGCGCGCAATTCGTAGCGGCCGGGCCGGGTCAGTTCGAAGTAGGGTGCGAGGTCCAGTCGCACCGTGGCGCGGCGCGAGGACTCCAGGGTGAACGGTTCCCGGACGGAGGGCTGGCCGAGCTGGCGGACCACGCGGTTGTTTTCCCCCTCGATGGAGAACTGGAGCCAGTCGTTGTCCTGGCCGAGGTGGAGGGTTTGGCCGGAGAGGTTGACGATGCGGACGGCGACGGGCATGGGTTCGCCGGGGAGGAATTGTTGCTGGCTCAGTTCCACCTCAACGGTGAGCTGGGCGTGGAGCCGGTGGGGGAGGAGGAGGGCCAGTGCGATCCATGTGCACAGGCGGAGGGCCACGGTCCACGGGGTTGCCCGGGCACAACGCAGCGGCGCTCCGGCCGGTCCGGTGAGGCGTCGGGCGCCGGCAGGGTTGACGAGGCTGCTGTGGGCCATGAGTGGGCGGTCCACGCGGCTCACTTTAGCCCGGAGGGGCGGGGTGACAAGGGGCAAATGGGTTTGGGGGTTTGGCGGTGGGGGGGCGGGCATGGGGGCTGGTGCGGCGGATCGGTCACAGGTTTGCTCTGGATTCGGGGGCGGATTTTGCCCAAAGCTGGGGGACGATGAAGCGTACGCATCATTGCAATGAGCTGCGTCCGGAGCATGTGGGGCAGACGGTGACGTTGGTCGGGTGGGTGCATTCCCGTCGCGACCTCGGGGGAGTGATCTTTCTGGACATTCGGGATCGGGAGGGTCGGACCCAGACGGTGTTTGATCCGTCGGAGGTGCCGGCGGAGCTGTTTGAGCAGGCGTCTTCGTTGCGGCCGGAGAGCGTGGTGCGGGTGACGGGCGTGGTGCGGCGCCGGCCGGAGGGGACGGCCAATCCGAAGATTGCGACCGGGGAGGTGGAGGTGTTGGTGCGGTCGCTGGAGGTGTTGAACCGGGCGGACGTGTTGCCGTTTCCGGTGGATGATCCGGAGCAGGCGGCCCGGGTGAACGAGGAGTTGCGGTTGCGGTATCGGTACCTGGATTTGCGCCGGCCGGAGATGCTGCGGAATTTGAAATTGCGTTCGAAGGTGGCGATGGCGACGCGGGCGTATTTGGAGGAGCAGGGTTTTCTGGAGGTGGAGACGCCCACGTTGTTCAAGTCCACGCCGGAGGGTGCGCGGGAGTTTCTGGTGCCGTGCCGGAATCATCCGGGTTTGTTTTACGCGCTGCCGCAGTCGCCGCAGCAGTTCAAACAGATCCTGATGGTGGCGGGCGTGGAACGGTATTTTCAGCTGGCGCGGTGTTATCGGGACGAGGATTTGCGGGCGGACCGCCAGCCGGAGTTTACCCAGATCGACATTGAGATGAGTTTTGTGGAGCGGGAGGACATTTACGAGCTGGTGGAGGGGTTGTTGGCGCGGATTTGGCGGGTGGCGCTGGGGGTGGAATTGCGCCGGCCGTTTCCGCGGTTGCGGTTTCGGGATGCGATGGACCGGTTTGGGACGGACAAGCCGGACACGCGGTGGGGTTTGGAGCTGGTGGATCTGAGTGATGTGTTTCGGGGGAGCGCGTTCAAGGTGTTCCAGCAGGCGGTGGCGGCCGGCGGGGTGGTGAAGGCGCTGAATGCCAGGGGGATGGCCGGCGTGACGCAGGGGCAGATGGAACAACTGACGCAGCTGGCGCGCGAGTTTGGTGCCAAGGGCCTGGCGTACATCAAGGTGGAGGGCGGCGAATGGAAATCGCCGATTGTGAAGTTCTTCAGTACGGCGGAGAAGGATGCGCTGCGGACGCGGCTGGGGGTGGAGGAGGGGGATCTGATCCTGTTTGCGGCGGACGAGTGGCAGGTGGCGTGTGAGATTCTGGGGCGGCTGCGGTTGCAGGTGATTGAATGGTTGCAGCGGGAGGGTCGGTTGTCGGTGGACCCCTTGCGGTTTGATTTCCTGTGGGTGGAGGACTTCCCGCTGTTGAGCTTCGACAAGGAGAACAACCGGTGGTACTCGACGCATCATCCCTTTACGGCGCCGGTGCCGGAGGACATTCCGTTGTTGAAGACCGATCCGCGTCGGGTGCGCGGCCAGCACTATGACGTGGTGGTCAACGGGGTGGAGCTGGGGGGTGGCTCGATCCGGATCCATCAACCGGAGGTGCAGAAGACGGTGTTTGAGGATGTGTTGCAGTTACCGCCGGATCTGGTGCGGGCGCGATTCGGTTACATGCTGGAGGCGTTCCGGTATGGTGCGCCGCCGCATGGCGGGATTGCGCTGGGGTTTGATCGGTTGGTGGCCCTGTTGTGCGGGACTTCCAGCATCCGGGACGTGATTGCGTTTCCGAAGACTGCCAAGGGCACGTGTTTGATGACGGATTCACCCGGGCCGGTGGACCCGCGGCAATTGCGGGAGTTGCACCTGGAGTTGCGGGTACCGGCGGGGAAGGGCTGAGAGGGGCCGGGGTCGTTTTGGAACGTGCGGCGGACGGGGGTTCAGGCCTTGCGGCGGAGGCGGGCCACGTAGGCGCCGTCCACGCCGTCCACGAAGGGGAGCAGGATGCGCTCGTGTTCGAGGGCGAAGCCGGGGACGGTTTGGAGGAAGGCGCGTACGACCTGTTCGTTTTCCTCGGGTTCGAGGCTGCAGGTGCTGTAGACGAGGAGGCCGCCGAGGCGGACGTGCGGTGCGGTCTGGCGAAGGAGCTGGAGCTGGGTGGCGGGCATGCGCTGGAGGTCGTCGCCCTGCAGGCGCCAGCGGAGGTCCACACGGCGGCGCAGTACGCCGGTGTTGGAGCAGGGGGCGTCCACCAGGACGCGATCGAAGCCGGCGCGGGCCCAGTCGGGGAGCGAGGCGTCGGTGGGTTGGATTTCGGCGCAGGTGACGCCGAGGCGCTGGCAGTTTTCGCGGAGCATTTCGAGGCGTTCGGGGTCGTTGTCGCGGGCCAGGATGCGGCCCTGGTTGCGGAGGAGCTGTGCGATGTAGGTGGTTTTACCGCCGGGTGCGGCGCAGGTGTCGAGGATGCGCTGGCCGGGCCGGACCTGGAGGGACCAGACGGCCAGAAGTGTGCTGGGGTCCTGGACGTAGAACCAGCCGTCCTGGAAGGAGGGCATTTTGGCCAGGGGCGGGTGCCGGCGGAGTTCGTACACCAGCTCGTCGTCGAACCAGTCACGGCGGAAGACGTCGCACTCGACGTTTTCCTCGGAGCGCCAGCGCCGGAGGATGTCGGCCGTGGTGGTTTTGAGGTGGTTGACGCGGCCGTAGTTGCGGGCGGGTGTGTTGTTCCAGTGGAGGAGCTGGCGGGTGCGGTCCGGTCCCCAGCGGTCGAGCCAGCGGCGCACGAGCCATTCGGGGTGGGACCAGCCGAGGTGGGGTGCTGTGATTTGGAGGTCCTGGAGGAGCTGGCGGGTGGCGGGGGCTTCGCGGAGGTAGCTGCGCAGGATGGCGTTGACGAAGCCGGCCTGGGCGGTCAGGCCGAGGCGTTTGGCGAGTTCGACCGTTTCGTGGACGGCGGCGTGATCGGGGATGCGGTCCAGCCAGAAGATCTGGTAGAGGCCGATACGGAGGATGTCCTGGAGTTTTTGGGGCTGGGGCGGGTTGTCGGTTTTGCGGGCGATGAGCCAGTCGAGGGTGGCGCGCCAGCGGACCACGCCGTAGACGAGTTCCTGGCAGAGGCGGCGGTCGGCGGCGGACAGGGGTTGTTCGGCCAGCTCGCGTTCCAGGAGGGTGTCGAGGAAGAGCCCCGTCCGCGCGTGCTGGGTCAGGATGCGTACGGCAATTTCTCTTGGTCTTTGAGCGCTCACTTCGTTTATTATGGGTCGTGCTGTCCCTGCGTTGGCGGTGACAGCGAGTCAAACCCGTTCTATGCGAGAAGAATTCGAGAAACTGGCCCTGGCGGGCAAGATCGAACCCCGGCACATCGAGCCCCTGGTGCGGTTGGCCACGTGCGGTTTTTGCTGGCACCGGAGCTGGGGATTCGGCCGGATTCGGTCCATGGACCCGGTGTTTGCCCGGTTTACGATCGATTTTGCGGGGCGACCGGGCCACACGATGGATCTGGCGTTTGCTTCGGAGGCGCTCAAGCCCATCCCGGCCACGCATATCCTGGCGCGGAAGGCGCTGGATCTGGAAGGGCTGCGTCAGTTGGCGGCCACGCAACCGCTGGAGTTGATCCGCATCGTGCTCCAGAGCTATGGGGGGCAGGCGACGGTGGAGCAGATTCAGCAGGTGCTGGTGCCGGACGTGATTCCCTCGGACTGGAAGGCTTGGTGGGACCAGGTCCGGCGTCAAATGAAAAAGGACGGCCATTTCAAGGTGCCGCTGAAGAAGACCGAGCCGGTGGTGTATGAGGAGACCGAGCGGACGCTGGACGAGCAGTTGCTGGAGACGTTTCGTGCGGCCAGGGGTTTGAAGGCGCGGTTGGGGGTGGTGGCCGAGGTGGTGAAGAGCCTGGGGGATCTGCAGGACCGGGAGGGATTGCTGCGGCAGTTGATTGAGGCGTTGAACGAGGACATCGCGTCGCATCAGCGGACCCAACCGGCGCTGGCGCTGGAGGCGATTTTTGTCCGGGACGATCTGCGGTCCCAGGTGGGGCTGGCTCCTGCGGAGGGCGAACTGACGGCGGTGGAGTTGTGGCGGACGCTGGAACAACCGGGCGCGGTGTTGGAGGCCCTGCCGGCGGCCAAGCACCGCCGGGCTCTGGAGGCGTTCCGGGAGGCGTGGCCGGACCGGTGGGTGCAAATTCTGCTCAACTCGCTCAACGAGGTTTCGGCCCGGGTGTGTCGGGAGCTGGTGGACCTGCTGGTGCGGGAAGGGCATCTCGAGGCGGTGAAGGACGTGCTGGCACGGCATATCAGCCACCACACTGCCAGCAGCGAACTGTTGCTCTGGCTGGCCAGGGAACGGAGCGACACCTTTGCGGATGTGCTGGGGCCGGAGGTGTTCCGCGCCATGCTGACGGCGCTGGAACGGGATCAGTTCAACGAAAAGCGCACCAGCCGGCTGCAGGATTTCATTCTGGAGGACGCGCAACTGATCGCCGATCTGACGGCTGCGGCCGATATTGAGGTGGTCAAGGACCTGACGCGGGCGCTGCAATTTTCCCCGGTGTTTGACGACATGGACAAGCGGTCGTTGCTGGCCCGCCTGGTCAAGAGTCACCCGGCCATTCAATCGCTCATTGTGGGCGAACAGAGCCGACAGGACACGGGTTTCTGGGTTTCCTGGGAAAGCCTGGAACGGCGCCGCGCGGAGTACGATGAACTGGTGCACAAACGCATCCCGGCCAACTCGCGCGAGATTGCCATCGCCCGGAGCTACGGCGACCTCAGCGAGAACCACGAGTACAAGGCGGCCAAGGAGATGCAGAAGATCCTCCTCCGTCGCAAGGAGGAGCTGGAAGCGCAGTTGGTACGCGCCCGCGGCACGGATTTTTCCAATTTCCCGGCCGACGCCGTGGGACCGGGTACGGTGGTGGATTTGATCGACCTGACCACGGGCCAGCGCGAGACGTTGACCGTGCTGGGTGCCTGGGACTCGGATCCGGACCGCGGGATCATCAGTTATCTCTCGCCCGTGGCGCAGGCTCTGATGGGGCATAAACCGGGAGAGGAGGTGGAGTTCGAGGTTCAAGGCACGGTGCATCGGCACCGCATTGAGGCCATTCGACCCTACCGGCGCGCCCAAGGGGCGGCGCCGGCCGGGGAATCGGGCGGGACACGGTCGGATCTCACCGCCGGCGCGCCGGTTGGAGGGGACACCGGTGGAACGGCCGAAAGCCCCGGGGCCGGGCCGGAAGCCTCGGCCCAACCCGCTCTGCAGGCTCCCGAGTCGGGACTGTCCCCGGCCGGTTCGGCACGCACGGATTCCGGTCCCTCAACGGAGCCGGTCCCGCCGGAGCCGATGCCTCACTCGGCCGGGCAGCCGGGTGTGAGCGAACCCCTCGCGGTGGCAGCGTCCGCCGACGCAAACCACCCGGGTGAACCGGTGGCCGAGGGGCCGGGCGCGGGCGTGGCAGCCCCTGAGGTTACCCCGACTCAATCTGCCGCATCTGCCGAGCCGGGGGAACCGGAGTCCAAACCGCCCTTCGGCAGCGCGGGATCGGTGGGTTGAGAGGGTCCGGAGCGGGACTGAAACCGGGCGTGCCGGCTGTCAACCGCGGACCGGAGCCCGGGCTCCGTGCTTTTGGGCGCGCAATTCCCGGAGGCTCGAGCATTACGGACCGGGGACCGTTCGTGGCAGGGATCAAGCAGCCTCCCACTGTTCCCGCAGGAGTCGAACCGCGGCCGGGATGCTCTGGCGCGGATCCCCTTTGCTCCCGCACTCGAAGCTGATGAAGTTCTGGTAGCCGATGAATTTGAGCCCGCGGAAGCCGTCCACGTAATTGTCGCCCGGATCTTCACCGGGCATTTTACGTTCCTTGCGACTGGCGATGTGGACGTGCTGGAGGTACTTGCCGGCGGCGACAAAGGCGGCGAAGTCGCTGGGCTCCTCCCAGGTCATGTGCCAGAAATCGCCCATCAGGGCCACACCCGGGTGGTTGACGTCCCGGCAAATGGCCGCAGCGTCGGCCAGCTGACGCAGGAACCAGGCTTCGCGCCGGTTCAACGGTTCCAGGAGGATTTTCGTGCCGGCCTTGTGGGCATGTTCGCCGAGCTCGGGCAGGAGGCGAACCAGCAGCTCCCGCGCTTCAACATGCCCCAGCTTGGTCTGTCCGTTGAAGGCAGGGACCACAATCATCCCCACAGCCCCCAGCGCGCCGGCGGCGGTGAGGATTTCCCGGATGGAACGCATGGCTTTTTGCCGGACCTCCTCGTTTTCGCTGATCAGGACGCCGTCGAATCCGGCGCAGACGGCGCTGACCCGGATTTTCCGGCCCTGGAGGGCCTTTTGAAATTCCTCCACGCGACCCTGCAGGCCGCCGCCCCAGGGCTCGATTCCCTCGAATCCGTGGGCTTCGAGGAAATCAAGTTTTTCGGTGAGCGTTTTGCCCGGGGCCACACCCTCCTGGCAGGAGAGTCGCAACCGGGCCGGTTGCGGGGGTCGGGGCAGGTTCTGGGCAGGGAGAGTGACCGGGGCCGTCCCGGCTGCCATGCCCAGTGCGGTCAGGGTGAGGAATCGACGTCGCGACGTTTTCATAGGTCCCATGGCATAGACGATCGAAACCCGGTGGGAACTTCAAGATTTTCGTGCGGGAACGTCAGGTGTGTAGCGGTGAGGTTGGCAGGGGCCGTCGAGGGACCTGCCGGGATGGCGTGCGGGGCCGGGTCGATAGCAATTGGGTTTGACCCGGTTTCGCAGGCGCGGTCAAGATGCGCGGGATCGGCGGGCCGGCCCGCGCAGGCACGGTTCGCAAGGGGCGCGGTTCTCCCCCGCCGGGAAGAACGACGGTGGCAATGAAACTGGACGATCTTTACTCGGAACTGACGATTCGGACCGGCGCCAAGCTGGTGTTGCTGGTGTTGGATGGGTTGGGCGACGTGGCCACGCCGGACCAGGGCGGGCGTACGCCCTTGGAAGCGGCGCAGACGCCGAACCTGGACCGGCTCGCACGTGAATCGGCCCTGGGCCGGATGATTCCGGTGGCTCCGGGGATCACGCCCGGGAGCGGGCCGGGCCATCTGGCCCTGTTTGGTTACGATCCCGTGGAGTACCAGGTGGGCCGGGGTGTGATTGAAGCGCTGGGTCTGGGGGTGGACCTTCAGCCCGGCGATGTTTGTGCGCGGGCCAACTTTGCCACACTGGATGCGAATGGAATTGTGACGGACCGCCGCGCCGGCCGGATCCCCACCGAGGTTTGCGAACGGCTCTGCGCCCGCTTGCAGGAGCGGATCCACCAACTGGAGGACACCCGGGTGATCATCCGACCGGGGAAGGAACACCGGTTTGTGGTGGTGTTCCGCGGTCCCGGTTTGGAAGGGCCGCTCACGGATGCCGATCCCAACCGCGAAGGGCTGCCCATTCCGGAGGCTGCGCCGCGGGATCCCGCCAATCCCCGCCAGCAGAAGATGGCGCGGCTGATTCGGGCCTTTTATCAGGCGGCTCTGCCCGTGTTGGCGGGCGAGAAACCGGCCAACGGCTTTCTGATGCGCGGCATTGCGCATCAGCCGCACATCCCGTTGTTCCAGGACCGATACCAGCTCCGCGCGGCGGCCCTTGCGGTGTACCCGATGTACAAGGGCCTGGCCCAGTTGGTGGGCATGACCAAGCTGGAAGGGCCGCAAAACGTCCGGGAACAGTTCGAACGGTACCTGGCCGAGTACGACAACTTCGACTTCTTCTTCATCCATCACAAGGCCACCGACAAGGCGGGCGAAGACGGGAATTTCGAGGCCAAGAAACGGGCCATCGAGGAGGTGGACGCCGCCCTGCCGGTGCTGCTGCAAAAGAAGCCGGACGTGCTGGCAATCACGGGCGATCACTCCACGCCGTGTGCGATGCGGGGGCACTCGTGGCATCCGCAACCGGTGCTGTTGCATTCGCGCTACAGTGGCACCGACGGCGCGCAACGGTTCACGGAGGCCGAGGCGAACCGGGGATCGCTGGGCATCTTTGAGGCGCGGTTTTTGATCCGGTTGATGCAGGCCAACGCGCGGATGTTTGACAAATTCGGCGCGTGAACCGTTCGCGGCCGGCTCGGAGGGGCGCCGTCGCCATGTGCGACGGCGCTTTTTTTGTGCGCCCGTCAAAAAATTGTTGCCAAACGGAGGCGTGCTTGTGTAGAAGCTCGCTTGGACAGCGATGGCAACGGCGCACATCACTCGCAACTGCAAGCGGGTTGCAACCTTCACCGCCACGCCTCCTCTTCTCCCTGCTGCCGGATTTCCCGTCCTCAAACCGTGGAACCATCAACCCTGGTTGGAATGGAGGTGAGAACCGAGATGGCAACCAAGAAGAAAGCCGCAAAGAAGAAAGCCGCGAAGAAGAAATAAGGGCTGACGAATACCAGGATGGAAGACCGGGTCGACCCCTCGGGTGCCGCTCTTCCATCCTGGTTTTCTTTTGGCGACCCCGGGTGCGGAGATTCCTGGCATGGCTTGTTTGGTGTTCGACATCGAGACGGCGGCTCTGCCGATGGAGGAATTCGACGAGGCGCAGCGGGAGTTCCTGTTTCGGGACGCCGAGCGCCTGCCGGATGAGGACGCACGCGCCCAGCGGCGGGAGGAAATCCAGCAGCAGATGAGTCTCTGGCCGCTGACGGCGCGTGTGGTGTGTATCGCCATGCTCAACGCCGACACGTTGCGGGGGCAGGTCCTTTTCCTGGCCGACGACTACGAGGAGGACGCCGAGGCCGGCCCCGTCGAGTTTGTGCCCTGCATGGATGAGGTGGAATTGCTGACGGCTTTCTGGGACGTGGCGCGACATTACGAGGAGGTGGTGACCTTCAACGGCCGGAGTTTTGACGTGCCGTTCCTGTACCTGCGCTCGGCGATGTTGAACGTGCCCATCAGCCGCAAGGACTGGTTGGGCTACCGGTTTGCCACCACGCCGCATTGCGACCTTGCCGAGCAACTGACCTTTTACGGCGTGAGCGGTCGGGAGGGTGCGGCCCGTCGGTTCAACCTTGATTTTTACTGCAAGGCCTTCGGGATCGAATCCCCCAAAGCCCAGGGCGTGACCGGCCGCGACGTGGGCGCTTTACTGGCCGCCGGCCGGTATCGTGAGTTGGCGGAGTACTGTCTCCGCGACGTCCGGGCCACGGCGGCGCTCTACCGGCTGTGGCGGGAGCGATTGGCCGGGATCAAATGAACCCGGTCGTCCCGAAGGGCGCACCGGCGGGAAAGCCGGGATTCGGCCCACAGGGCTGCGGCCCGGACCGAAATCCCCCGCGTCGGATTCCATGAACGGGTGCTGCAACGACGCAAACCCACCCCGGTTGTGGGTCTGTTGTGCCCTGCCGCAAGAGGTCCGGCTGTTACAGGGGCGTTTGTCGAACCCACACGGCGTCCGGTTCCGCGTCACCGGCATGGGACCGGATTGCGCCCGGCGCACCCTGGCGCACTGGCTGGAACGGGAGCGGCCAGTGGCGGTCCTGAACTGCGGGTTTGCCGGCGGACTGAATCCCGTCCATGGAGCCGGCACGGTGCTGTTTGCAACGGACGATCCCCATTGGGAACGCCGCCTCCGGGCCGCCGGCGCCCTGCCGGGCCGGTTTACCACCTCGGGCCGGGTGCTCCAGACCGCCATGGAAAAGGCGGCTCTGTGGCGTGCCACCGGCGCGGATGCCGTGGACATGGAATCGGCAGCCATCGTGGCGGTCTGCCGGGCGGCAGCCATTCCGGTGGCGGTGGTGCGGGCCGTCTCCGATCCCTCGGGGCAGGATTTGCCCCTGGACTTCAGCCGGTTTGTCAGGTCGGACGGTTCCTGGGCCGCGGGGCGGCTGTTCCTTGCCATTGGACTGAGGCCCCACCGGTGGGCCCGGTTCCTGCGGTTGGGCCGCAACGCCCGACGGGCCGCCCGTCAGTTGGCTGCAGTGTTGGACCGTGCGTTGGCCGGTCTTCCACAAGACGAGGGGCGCGGGGTCTCAGACCCGGTCAGGGATTGATCGTCACGGGACGCACGCGTTGACCGTCGCGGACACGCTCGCCGGGATACAACAGCACCGTCTCGCCCTCGTGCAAACCGTCTCGAATCTCGGCCTCCCGCTCGTTCCGATGACCCACCGCCACCGGACGCAACCGCGCCCGGCCCCGGTCCAGCACAAACACCGCCCAGTCCGATCCCCGTCGGAACAGCGCCCCCACGGGCACCTTCAGCACATCGTCGGCGGACCACAGGATCACAACGGCGTCCACGCGGAATTGATCGCCCAGTCCGGGCCGTCGTTCCGGCGGGGTGATCAAATCGGCAATGACCCGCACCCGCTGTTCCTCCACTCCGAGGGCCGAGACCTTGGTGAACGCGGACGGTTCCACGCGGCGAATGCGGGCTTCCAGCGGTGTTTCCCCGCCCCACTGTTCCAACCGCACCGGCAAACCCGGCTGCAACGTGACCGCCTCGCGCGAAAGCACCTCGATGACCACCTCCAGATCGGTGGGGTCGCCCACCTCCAGAAGCGGCGTGCCGGGGCTGACGACCCGGGCGCTGGTCTCAAACACGCGCAGAACCCGCCCGTCCACCGGGGACCGCAATTGCACCGGCCCGGAGTTCGTGGGGGAAGCGTCCGCTGCATCGGTGAAAAGCCTCAACTCCGCCTCCGCCATGCGCAATTGATGTTCCGCAGCCGCCGCCTGCTGGGCGGCGTCGGTCTCGCGCCACAAGGCTGCATCGCGTTCCTGCGGTGTGGCCGACCCCGATTCAAACAGTGCCCGGACCCGTCGTGCTTCCGCCCGGGCCCAATCCAGGGCCGCCCGGGCCCGTTCCAATTCCGCCCGCGCAGCATCGCGCCGGGCCTCGGCCATGGCCCGCGCCCGGGCATCCAACAGGGCCGCCGGAAGCGGATCCAGCGTGGCAAGCACCGTTTCACCCGCGCGGACGGGGTCACCGGCCTTCAGTGGGATCCGCCGAAGGTTTCCCGCAACCGGGGCGCTGATGACATAGCGTTCTTTGATCCGGGTTTTGCCTTCCTCGCGAAGGGTGGCTTCCATGGCGCCCCGGCTGACGGTGCCGATCTCCACCGGCTCGGCTGCCGGCCGCAATCCGATCCCCAGCAAGGTCGCCAGGATCCCCGCAACGACCAGCCCAAACGCCCAGCGCCGCCACCGGCGCCAAACCGGGCCTCGTGTCCGTTCCTCGGATGATGGTCGGGTCTCCGTCATTGCCCACGCGGCTGCCGTCCGACGGCAAACCGGAGGTCCAAAGTACGGAGAGGGCGGCGCGTGGAAAAGTCAGGACCCCGACGACGGGGACGAAGAACCGCAAGAGCACGATGACCCGGGATCCGCCGGGGAAAAGAACCCTTCACCAACCGGCATCGCGCGATGCATGGCGCGCTTGGGCCCGGATCCCGGCGAAATCGTGGTTACTTGCTGTATTTGCCCCAACAGGTGCGGCCGCAAGGGATGTGCGTGGCACGGGATCTTCGGGCCCGGGCCCCGGTAGCGGCGACGGCTGGGCGCGGGTCGGGGTTCGGGTATGGAGCTTGCGCGGCCGGCTGGACTGGCCCAATGTTCCGCCCGGCTTTGACGGGGCTCACCGGTGCGCACCCGCATATGCCGGGGCCCCGTGCGAAGTCCGCGAGTGTTGGCGCCGTGAAACAGGCCGCATCGAACGGCCGGTGAGCCGGGATTCAGGACCAGGTCCGGGCACACGGGCTGTCCACCGGTGCGAAACCGACCATGACGTACGAGGAAGCCATCGAGTTCCTGTATGGGCTCCGTTGGTTCGGGGCCAAACTGGGTTTGGAAAACCCGCGGCGTCTGGCCGCCCTTGCCGGGCATCCGGAACGACGCCTGCGGTTCATCCATGTGGCCGGGACCAACGGCAAGGGCTCGGTTTGCGCGTTTTTGGAAAGCATTTACCGCCACGCCGGTTACCGGGTGGGACTGTACACGTCACCGCACCTGGTCCGGTTCGGCGAGCGAATTCAGGTGAATCGCCAGTGGATTGCGGAGTCCGTGGTGGCGCGGCTGGTGGAGCGGATGCAACCCTGGCTCCGCCAGTTCCCCCCGGATCATCACCCGACGTTTTTCGAGGTCGTCACGGTGATGGCCCTGATCCACTTCGCCGAGCAGAACTGCGACGTGGTAATCTGGGAGACGGGCATGGGTGGCCGGCTCGACGCCACCAACATCGTGACGCCCCTGGCCGCGGTGATCACCAACGTCCACTACGATCACCAGCGCTGGCTCGGATCCACCCTGCGGGAAATCGCCGCCGAAAAGGCCGGGATCCTCAAGCCGGGCCGGCCCGCGCTCACGGCGGCGGATGAACCGGAAGCACTTGAGGTCATCCGCGCCACGGCCCTGCGGCTCGGGTGCCCGTTACGGGTTGTTGACCCCGAGGACGCCCGGGCGGAATGGCTCGCCCGGCTGCAGCTCCCCCTGCCGGGCGAACATCAGCGGCGCAACGCGGCGTTGGCGGCCGAGACCGTCCGGGTCCTGCAACAGGAACTGCCCGTCCTCCGGACCGCACTGGAGGAGGGGCTGCAGCGGACACACTGGCCCGGCCGGTTTCAGCGACTACGCCTGCCCGGAGGCACCGAGCTGGTGTTGGACGGCGCCCACAACGTCGGCGCCATGGCCGCCCTGTGCGCCACATTGACCGAGCATTATCCCGGCCGGGCCCCCGCCGTGATCCTGGGTGTGATGGCGGACAAGGACCTGGCGGGCATCGCGCGACTGGTGGCGGGCCGCGCTGGTCGGGTGTTGTGCGTGCCGGTCCCCAGCGAACGAAGTGCCGATCCGGCGCAATTGGCAGAGAGTTGCCGTCAGGCGGCGCCCGGGCTCCGTGTGACCGTGCATCCAAACCTGCCCGCCGCGTTGGACGAGGTGCGCGACGAACCCCTGGTGGTCATCACCGGATCCCTCTACCTCGTGGGTCAGGCCTTGGAGACGCTGGGTGTCCATGGCTCGCCGGGCCGGGACGAAAAGGCCCTCAACACATGGACAGCCCCTGCGATGGCTGCAGGGGGGTGAACGGCTGATCCGGAAGCTGTTACCCCCGGCGCACCCCGCGACCGGCCACCGGGCCTCAGACCGATTTGACCGCTTCCACAAGGCTGCGGACAAACCGGGTCACCTCCGGCACCAGCGCGGGACTGCGTCCCAATTGACCGATGCGGTGCACAACGGCGCTGCCCACCACCACCGCATCGCCAACGGCCGCCACGGCGCGCGCCTGTTCAGGAGTGGAAATGCCAAAACCGATGGCCACCGGCAGGTTCGTGTGCGCCCGGATGCGCGCCGTCATGGTGCCGATGTTGTCGGCCAACTGATCGCGCATCCCCGTGACGCCTTCCCGCGAGATGTAATAAATGAACCCGGAGGCCCGCCGGGCGATGGTGGCGATCCGTTCGTCCGGTGTCGTGGGCGCCACCAGATAAATGGGACACAAACCCGCCCCGCGCATGGCCGCCTCGTAACCCTCGTCCTCGTCCGGGGGCAGGTCCAGCACAAGCAGCCCGTCCACACCCGCTGCCCGCGCGCGTTCGATGAACCGTTCCAACCCCATGCGATGCATCAGGTTGTAGTAGAGGTACAACACCACCGGAATCTCCGATTCCCGGCGCAGCTCCGCCACGGTTTCCAACACGCCCAGCGGCGTGGTGCCCGAAGCCAACCCGCGCTGGGCTGCCAACTGATTCACCAGGCCGTCCGCCAGCGGATCGCTGAAAGGCACGCCCAACTCCAGGATGTCCACCCCGGCCCGATCAAAGGCCAGGGCCAGTTCACGTGTCGCTGCCAGGTCCGGGTCGCCGGCGCCAATGTACACAATGAGGCCCTTCTTCCCCTCCCGGCGCAACGCGGCGAAACGTTGTTCGATTCGATTCATGCCCGCGGCAGGATACCGGACGCAGCCCTCCCATCAACGCCGGAGACCGTGCCCGGTCATGCTCCCCACCCGCCGGTTGCCGGGTCCGTTTCGCTCACCAGCAACCGATCCAGCGTCCTGAACCCGCCGGCGAAGCTCGGTTTTTGCAGCCCCGGATTGGTCGTGGATTTCCGCCCCCGGTCACGCCAAAACCCTCTCCGGAGCAGCGGCTGCAACCGCTGATGCGCCCAAACCTGAAGAACACCGTTGGGACGGTTCCCGAGGTCAGGACGGCTGCCCGGACCAAACCCGCCGCGTCCCAACCCGAACACATGGCCGGGCGCCGGATACACGTACGCGCCCCATCCACGGTCGACCCCGGGAATTTTCTGGCCCACTGGCCCCTGCCCCGGCAAGATGCTGCACCGGTTTTCGACACCCGGGCTCTCGGGGAGCGATCGGCATGAAGGCACGCATCATTGTGACACCCAAAAAGGCGGTGGTGGATCCGCAGGGCAAGACCGTGCAGAACGCGCTGGCACACCTCGGTTACACCGGGGTGCGCGCCGTGCACGTGGGTAAGTACATTGAAATTGAGCTGGAACCCGGCACCGACCGCGCAGCCGCGCAACGTGCGCTGGACGATGCCTGCCGGAAGTTTCTGAGCAATCCCATCATCGAGGACTATCACCTGGAGATCGTCGACGACTCGTAGCCCCGGCTCGGAGCAAACCATGAATGTGGCAGTCATCCAGTTTCCGGCCAGTAATTGTGACCAGGACGCCGTGCATGCCATCCGCGTGCTGGGCCACTCGGCATGGTTGGCATGGCACCGGGACACCTCGCTCGGACCGGCCGACGCGGTGATCATCCCGGGCGGCTTCAGTTACGGAGATTATCTGCGGTGCGGCGCCATCGCACGGTTCAGCCCCATCATGCAGGCGGTCCGGGCCTTTGCCGATCAGGGCGGACTGGTGCTGGGCATCTGCAACGGGTTCCAGGTCCTCACCGAAGCCGGCCTGCTGCCGGGTGCCCTGGTCCGAAACCGGTCCCTGCAGTTCCGGTGCGAACATGTGTTCCTGCGCGTGGAACACACGAGATCGCCATTCACCTGGCGGGCCGACCCGGCCCGGCCGCTGCAGATCCCGATTGCCCACGGCGAGGGCTGTTATTACGCCGACGAGGACACCCTGAACACGATGGAGGCGCGCGGCCAGGTGCTCTGGCGCTACTGCAATGCCGCGGGTGAATGCACGGACGACGCCAACCCCAACGGTTCGCTCCGCAACATCGCCGGGGTTTGCAACGAGCGGGGCAACGTGGCGGGCCTGATGCCACATCCCGAGCGCGCCTGCGAGGCCATCCTCGGCAGCACCGACGGACGTTTCATCCTGGAGAGCATGTTGGGCTGGCTGGAACAACAGGCCGCAGGCGCCCGCACCTCCGCCGCGGCCTGATCCGCTGCCGCGCAGAAGTGGCACTCACCCGCGAGTCGGTCCTCGCGACGAGTTGCCGGCCCTCGCGGGATGGCGTTCGATACTCAGGTCAGCCCCGGCCGACAAGAGGGGCTGCCGTAGCAGGGCCGCGGCTTCGTCAACAACCCCATTCGTACACTCACCTGCCGGGCCTCCAGCGGGTTGATCCCGGACCCGCCTGCGCGTTTGGATCGGGCAGAGGTCAGGTCGAATTCGCCCGGCGACAACCTGTCCGGGAGGCCCGCTGGGCGCGAGCCCGTGTGTTTTCCAGCTTTGGAATGCACGTGCAACTGAAAGTACTGTTCTTCCCTTGCCCGTCGGAACACCCTGGGGCCGTAAACCGGGCGATCTTGCGGGTCCGTGGTGGACCCTTCAGCGCGGTTGGGTCGCCTCGCAGTACGCTTTGCCGTATCCGGCTCGATCACGAGGTGGTGAACCTGAAGAGACTGCACCTGAAGAAGACCGCACGGAACAAGCAGGTCCGAGAACCGGGTATCAACTGTGGCACACCTCCCGGACCCGAACGCGCCCGAGCACGCCGCGATCAGGCTCCGCGCGCGACACCTTCTCTGCGAACTGCCGCAGCCGGCCGCCGGCCGGTCTGGGATACCGGGCCCATGGAGGTTCCAGACCCGGCATGAATGGTTCAGCCCCGGTCACGGCCAATGGATCGGATCCGGTGCAAAATGCCGTGTCGGCCAACCCGGCCAGGAATCCGCGGAAACCAGCCCGGGCGCAGGAGGGGTCGGTGGACTTGTCCCCGGGGAAAACGGACTTTCAGCCGGCACATAGCGGCGCCGGGTTTTTGACGCCGGAATGACCCGGGCGTCGTTTACGCGGTCACGCGGAGGGTCGGACTGCCATTGATCCATTCGGCAAAGGTCGTGCCCGGCCGGGGACGCACCCGCAAACCCACCTGTTCCGGACTGTGCGCAAAACTCAGCCAACCCGCCTCCTGCGTCACGCCCACAAACGGGTCGTCACGGATCAGCAGGTTCCCGTCCAGGTCCAAGAAATCGCACAACGCGGCCAGGTGTGCGCCGGCGCTGATCAGCACGCTGGTCTCAATCATGCAACCCAACATCGTGCGCAGCCCGTGCCGCCGTGCCGCCTCCAACACCGACCGCGCACCGGTCAAGCCCCCGGCCTTGACCAGCTTCACATTCACCCCGTGAAAGGACTCGGCGCAACGGGGCACGTCCGCAACCGTCTGACAGGATTCATCCGCAAAGATCGGCAGCGGCGACCGTTCCTTCAACCACATCCAATCCGCCATGGGCAGTCCCGCGGGCATCGGTTGTTCGACGAACTCGATGCCCGGATCCGCCGCCAGCCATTCCAGCTCCCGCAGGGCCTGTTCCTTGGAACGCCAACCCTCGTTCGCATCCACGCGGATCCGCGCTTGCGGCGCCTCGGCCCGCACCGCCGCAAGGATGGCGCGGTCATTCGGGCCCCCGAGCTTGACCTTCAAGATCGGCCAACCCGCCGCAGCGCGTGCCTTCGTCCGCATCACCTCCGGCCGGTCCATGCCCAGGGTGAAGGAGCTTACATGGCGACCCTCCTGGAATCCCAGTCCCCAGAAGTCGTACAGCGCCCGACCGGCGCGCCGGGCCGCCCCGTCCCAAAGTGCCACATCCAGGGCGCACCGGGCCGAACTCGGTGCCGGCCCCAGGCTGTCCAGGTACCGTCGGCTCCCCTCCAGGTCCGTAAACGAGAGCCGTTGCGGGTCCACCCGTGACAGAAACTCCAGCACAGCCGGCACATCCTCGCTGTACCGGACGGACGGTGCCGCCTCGCCCCATCCCACGACCCCGTCACGGTCGCGCAGGCACAGGACCACCACGGTTTGCGTTCGGGTCAGCGGCGCATTGGCGATTTCCCAGGGATCCACCAGGGCCAGTTCAATCGGCTTGAACCTCAGTTGCACGCCTTCAGGAAAACCGCCCGGCCGTCACCGGGCAATGGCATCTTGCTCATGGCCGGCCGGAACCTGAAGGTCACCGGCAATCCCCTCCGCCCAATCCCGCGGGTGCGGATGCTTGCAGGGCCGCGTTGTGGGGGTTAACGTCCGGCCGGGTAGCGCCCGGGACAACGCTCACAACCGGCGGGACCGCTCCCCGCCAATGCGACGGAGGATGGAACCATGAAAACGGCTTACGAAATCGCGATGGAACGGCTCAACAAATCGGCCCCGTTGAAGCCGTTGACCGAGGAACAGAAACGGGCCATTGCCGAGCTGGAATCGCGTTACAAGGCGCGCATTGCCGAACGCGAAATCACCCTGCAACAGCGCATCGCCGAGGCTCGCGCCGGCGGAGACTGGGCCCGTGCGGCCGAGCTGGAGCAGGAACTGGCGGCCGAACGCCGCAAACTCCAGGAAGAACTCGAGGCCCAAAAAGAAAAAATCCGTCAGGCCAACGGCTGACGCGGCGCGGGACGAGCTTTCCCGGTCGCAGCCGTTTCCATCCCCTTGGCCCTCTCGGACAGGCGACGGAACCCCGTTCGCCGGTTCGGTCCTGTGCCTGCGCCGGGTCGGGAGCATCGGCGCGACCCAATCCGGCCCTGTCCGTACAAGGTCGCCCGGGGCCATGGTGGCGCGGTCGTTTTTCCATCCCTGACCACCGGCGCCCCGAAGCCCGCGCTTCAGGATGCCCTGGTCCGGGCCTTGTCGCGCACTCAGACGCGGTAGAAACCACCCCGGCATGGCTCAGGGAGCACGGCTCGCGGGATCAGAATCACGCGCGGGCATTTGACAGCCGGCCTGGGTCGGGGCCACTTTCCGGCCCGCGAATGCGTGTTATAAGGCCAGGGAATCGCGGGCGAAGAGTCCCACCGGGAGGGATGCTCCGGGCGGGTGCGATGTTGGTATTGTGGCTGGGGGTTGCCATCTCCGCAGCCGCGCAGGGGACCCGGCGCGACGTCGGTCGGCTCTACCAGGAACTCTGCGCCAACTGTCACGGGGCCGACCTTCGAGGTGGTCAGGCGCGCAGTCTGTTGGACGAGGACTGGGTCCATGGCAGCGGCGACGATGCCACCTTGTTTGCGGTCATCCGCGACGGCGACGAACTCAACGGCATGCCCGCGTGGAAAAACGCACTGAGCGATGAAGAAATCCGTGCCCTCGTGATCTTCATCCGGGAAAAGGCCGCCGAGGCCCGTCACGCGGCCACCCGCTACGCACAACCCCGACCTGATCAGGTGGCAGACAGTCGGTTGCACCGGTTCCGGCTCCGGCTCGTGGCCGATGGCTTGGCCACGCCGTGGTCCCTGGCATGGTTGCCGGACGGCACCCTGCTGGTGACGGAACTGCCGGGCCGATTGCGCCTGGTGCGGGACGGCCGATTGTTACCCGGGGCCGTGGAAGGTTTGCCCCCGGTTCGTTACCGCGGCCAGGGCGGTTTGATGGAAGTGGCATTGCATCCCGGTTGCGCAACCAACGGCTGGATCTACCTGGCGTACAGTGAACCCGGCCGCGATGAGCAGGGCCGGGACGTCAGCATGACCACCATCATTCGCGGGCGCCTGCGCGGCCTGCGCTGGACGGATTCGGAAGTGATCTGGCGTGCGCCCTTGTGGAGTTTTCGTCCCGGCAACATCCATTTCGGCTGCCGCATCGCGTTTGGTCCGGACGGCTGCCTGTATTTTTCTCACGGGGAACGCGGCCAGGGACAGGACGCCCAGGACCTGCGCCGGCCCAACGGCAAAATCCACCGCATTTACGACGACGGCCGGATCCCGCCCGATAACCCGTTCGTGGGCCGGACGGACGCTTTTCCCTCCATCTGGACTTACGGCCATCGCAATCCGCAGGGCCTGGCCTTTCATCCCGAGACCGGCGAACTCTGGGAGACGGAACACGGCCCGCGCGGCGGTGACGAGCTCAACGTCATCTTCAAGGGCCGCAATTACGGCTGGCCGGTGATCACGTATGGGATGAACTATGACGGCACGCCCATCACCGCCCGAACCGCCGCGGACGGGATGGAACAGCCCGTGGTGCACTGGACCCCGTCCATCGCCGTGTGCGGTATGGACTTCTATCGGGGCGACCGCTTCCCGCGCTGGCGTCATCACCTGTTTGTGACCGGGCTGGCCTCGCAGGAACTGCGCCGGCTGGAGATTCGCGACCACGCAGTGGTGGACCAGGAGATCCTCTTCAAGGGCATTGGCCGGGTGCGCCACGTTGCGACCGGGCCGGACGGGTTCCTTTACGTGGCCTTGAACAGGCCGGACCGTATCGTCCGGTTGGAACCGGCCGGGGATTGATCCGGGGCCCGGCTGCTGCCCGGGGCGATGAACCTCACCTTTTCGGGCCGCGGAACCTGCGTGCTCGAGGTGTCACCGGAAGCGACCCGGCCGCCGGAACGGCCCGGCACCGGGACCCGAGTCCCAACCGGGTTTCCCGCTTGCCAAGATTCGACTCGGGACGTTAACTGGCACCGGACTGAGAACCACGACCCGACTATGGACACCTGGATCTACGGGATTTGCCTTGCCCTCGGGTTGCTGTTCTCGCTGTTCAGCGCGATTCTGGGGCATGTCTTCGGCGGCGACGGGGAAATCGGCACGGGTGGTCATGCCGAAGCCGGCATGGCGGACAGTGGCCTGCCCGGGGTTTCGTTCTTCAGTCCCACGGTGATGGCGGCGTTCGTCACCGCATTCGGTGCAGCCGGTCTGATTTTTTCACGCATCGAAGCCACCCGCAGCGTCTGGATCAGCGCTCCGCTCGCAGCGGCTTCCGGCGGCGTCATCGCCGCGCTGACCTTCTGGTTTTTCAACACCATGTTCCGCAAAACGCAGGCCTCCAGCGAGGCCCGCGTCGCACAAACCATCGGCCTCACCGCCTCGGTCATCACCCCCATCCCCGCCGATGGCGTGGGCGAGATCGCCTACGTGGTGGCCAACACCCGCTATTCGGCCCCGGCGCGGTCCGAGGGCGGTGTCCCCATCCCCGCCGGCCGCACCGTGACCATCAAACGCATGGTGGGCGGGGTCTTTTACGTCGAACCCATCAAACCGGAGTCCTCTCCATGAACCCACTGCTTTTGGCCCGGACACCCTTCTGGATGGCTGCGGACTTCAGCTGGTCCCCGGTAATTCTCGGGGTGGGCGCCGTGCTGATCGTGTTCTTCCTGTTCCTGGCCATCTGGGCGCGCCGCTACACCAAGGTGGGCCCCAACGAGGTGCTCATCATCTCCGGCCGCAAACGCAAGGTGGTGGACCCCGACGGCACGGTGCGCGAGGTCGGCTACCGCATCGTCAAGGGCGGCGGCGTGTTCGTCTGGCCCGTCCTGGAAAAAGTGGACGTGCTCAAACTCGAGCTGATGACCATCGACGTGGTCACACCCGAGGTCTACACGGTCAAGGGCGTGCCGGTCCGCGTCGACGGCGTGGCGCAAATCAAGGTCAAGGGCGACGACATCTCCATTGCCACGGCGGCCGAGCAGTTCCTCAGCAAGGGGGTGGATGAGATCAAGAACATCGCCACCCAGACCCTGGAAGGCCATCTGCGCGCCATCTTGGGCACCATGACCGTGGAGGACATCTACCAGAACCGCGATGCCTTTGCCGCCAAGGTGCAGGAGGTGGCTGCATCCGACATGGCCAACATGGGCCTGACCATTGTCAGCTTCACCATCCGCGACATCCGCGACAGCCAGGGATACCTGGATGCCCTGGGCAAACCCCGGATCGCCCAGGTCAAGCGGGACGCCATCATCGCCCAGGCCGAGGCGGATCGGGACGCCACCATCCGCAGCGCCCAGGCCCAACAGGCCGGTCAGGAGGCCCGTTTCGCCGCCGAAACCAAGATCGCCGAGGCCCAGCGCGATTACCAAATGCGCGTGGCCGAGTTCCAGGCCGACGTGAACCGTAAACGCGCCGAGGCCGACCTGGCCTATGACCTCCAAAAGTTCAAGACCGGACAGCTGGTCAAGGCCGAGGAGGTCCAGGTCCAAATCGTCGAAAAACAAAAGCAGATCGAACTCCAGGAACAGGAAATCAAACGCAAACAACGCGAGCTCGAAGCCACCGTCCAGCGCCCGGCCGACGCCGAACGCTACCGGGTCGAGACGCTGGCCAACGCCCGCAAATATCAGTTGGAAGCCGAGGCCGCCGGCCAGGCCGCCGCCACCAAAGCCACCGGTCTGGCCCAGGCAGAAGTGATCCAGGCCACCGGCCGGGCGGAAGCGGAGGCCCAAAAGGCCCGGGGCCTGGCCGAGGCGGAGGTCATCGAGGCCCAGGGCCGGGCCCAGGCCGAAGCCATGCGCCTCAAGGCCGAGGCCTTCAAGCTCTACAATCAGGCGGCAGTGATCGAACTGATCATGAAGGGACTGCCCGAACTGGCCGCCCGGATCAGTGAACCACTCAGCAAAACCGAGAAAATCGTCATCATCAACGCCGGGCCCGGCCCCGGCGGTGGCGCCAGCAAACTCACCAGCGACGTCACCCAGATCCTCAGTCAGTTGCCGCCCGTCGTGGAGAGTCTCACCGGGGTCAACCTGGAGAAACTCATCCAACAGGTGCCTGCCCTCCGGCAGGCGCAAACGTCCCCTTCCCCTGCCGAACCCCCGACGCCGCCCACCACCTGAACCATGCTTGCCATTTCCGGACCTGAACTGGCTGTTCTGACCGCAACGCTACTCACCTGGCTCATGGTGGCGGGGCTGGGGGTCGCCCTCTGTGTCTTTGCCTTCTGGTTGTGGATGCTGATCCACGCACTGCGAAATCCGGGCCTGAACGACGGCGAACGGATTTCGTGGACGGTGGTGCTTTGCCTGACGCACCTGCTCGGGGCGATTTTGTACTTCTTCCTCGGCCGGCCCAAGGCCGCGACACCGCACGGTGCGGCAGGCGCAGGTCCGGGTTCCGCATCCGGACTGCAACCGGTGCGCCCGCCCGCTCCCGTGGCCCCGCCGCCGATCCCCAGCCCCTTCACCGCACCGCCTCCATCCGCCGGACCCGCAGCACCCCCGTCCCACCCGACCTCTCCGTAGTCACCCGATGCAACCCGTGCCCGTGGGCATCCCCTGCCAGCATCCGCCTCCCGCCCATGCCCCTGAAACCCGGAGGCCGCGGTGTACCGGGGATCCGCACTGCTGACGCCCCGCGCCCGGTTCGCGTACCAGTAACTGGCAGCGCGCCCTCCGACATTTTGGCATTGAGCGCGGGAGTCCCCCGGCGTGGAATGAAGGCCATGCAAATGACTCGACGCCGGTTCCTCACCAGCAGTGCCCTCGCCGCCACCACCGCGCCCCTTCTGGCGTCGCCGGGTTTGCCCAAACATGCGCCCGATCCCCGCCGCCGCATCCGACTGGGGATCTCAACCTACTCCTACTGGCACTTCCGGTCCGAACGCGTGCCCATCGAGACGGTGATCGAGAAAGCGGCGGACCTGGGGGTCGGCGGCGTGGATATTCTGCACCGTCAGATGGACATTCCGGAGCAGGCGCCGCTGGACGCGGAGGCCCGGGCCTACCTGCGCCGGCTCAAACGTCACGCCTTCCGCAACGGCGTGGACCTGATCTGTCTTTCGACCCATCAGACATTCGTCAGTCCCGATCCCGCGGTCGTCACCCGCAATGTGGAGCACACGCATAAATGCATTGAGATCGCCTACGAACTGGGCATCCCGTGCATTCGCATCAACACCGGTCGGTGGGGAACCATCCGCAGTTTTGACGAACTCATGGCCAATCGGGGCGTTGAGCCCGTGTTGCCCGGGTACACCGAGGAGGACGGTTTCCGCTGGTGCATTGACGGTATTCAACGGTGTCTCGACAAGGCCGAGCAGTGCGGCGTGATCCTCGCCCTGGAAAACCACTGGGGTCTGGCCCGCACGGCCGAGGGGTTGCTCCGCATCGTCCGTGCCCTGCCCTCTCCCTGGCTGGGTGTGCTCATGGACACCGGCAACTTCCTCGAACGCACCTACGAACAACTCGCGCAGATCGCCCCGTTGACCGTGTTCGTCCAGGCCAAGACCTACCCCGGCGGCGGCGAATGGTACACGCTGGACCTGGACTACTCACGCATTGCACGCATCCTCGAAGAGGCAGGTTACACCGGCTACATCTCCCTGGAGATGGAAGGCAGGGAAGACCCGGAAACTGCCGTGCCCAAGAGCCTAGCCCTGTTGCGCAAAGCCTTCCGCATCTGAGCGGAGCCGGAACGCTCGAACACGGGCTGGTTGCGGCGACGAACCGATCCCGCACCGCAGCCAAAGGCCCGCCGTTGTAGCAGGTTTCTCAAGGGCACTGGCAGATTTTCCCATGGACCGCCGCGGGCCCGGGTGCGATGATGGTTCGTGTATTAAGATCGGGTCGGCGGCGCGTGCCAGCCAACACCCGGCCGGCGCGTCCGGACCCGGTCCCGACCCCGAGGTCCCTTGAACCCGGAAGAATATGGGAGGATGCGTGATGACCCGCTCCGGCTCTCGAACGATCTGTTTCCATCAGATCTCCTGGTCCTTCATGGTGGCTTCCGTCGCCGCCCTCGTGCTGGGCACCGGGCAACCGGCCGGTGCCCAAACCGCCACCTGGACCGGTGCCGCAGGCAACAATCTCTGGCACGAACCCGCCAACTGGATCCTCGACATTACCGGCCTGCCCGATCTGCCCGGCCCTGGCACCAATGTGGTGATCGGACCGGGCGCGGCCGTGCTGTACAGTCGCGCGTCGGGTGCGGACCTGATTGGCCCTCTCAACCTGGGGGGCCTGCTCACCATTGCCTCACCCGGGCTGTGGATTGACGGTTTGGCTACGGCCGGCCTGGCTCTGGACGCGGGCGGCCTGCTCCAAATCCAGGCCGGGGGCGTGGTGGTGGTGACCAACGCCGGCACCCTCAACTTCAACACCGACAGCGCCCTCAGTCTGGAGAACGGCGCCCTGATCCTGACCAATCATCTGCCGGAGGTGGCAGTGCTCAACGCCGGCGTCAACGGCAACAACAACGGTGTCGGCATCACCAACCGCGGCGGCCGGTTCGTGGCCGAGTTACCGGTGCGCCTGCGCGGCCGGTACAGCCGCTTCATTCAGCAGGACGGGATCCTGGAGCTGCGCGCCGGCGGCGGCATCTTTGAGGGGTCCAATGACCAGGAACGGCCCTGGCTCATTGCCGGCGGAGAGGCGTTCCTGGGCGACTTCGGCATCTCCCGCACCACGCCCGGCGGCGGCCTCGTCCTCAGCAACGGGGTCGTCACCGTCACCAGCCTGCGGGTGGGCACGTACAACTCGCGCGCCTACGCCACCGTGTACGGAGGCACACTGACCAACACCGGCGTGTTCACCATCGGCGACCGCACCAACGGCGCCACCAGTGGCGATCGTCGCATCCGTTTTCGCATGTACGGCGGTCTCGTGGTCAGCACGTACCCGGACGGAATCGTCATCGCCAACCAATCCAACGCCGGCGTCGCCGGGGACAGTGTCATTGGCGCGGGGCTGGAACTGGCCGGGGGCCAGCTGTTCGCCGAAAAGCTGACCCTGATCCGCGACACCACGCTGGAGAACGCGCATGCCACCCTGGCCCTGTCCAACAACGGTGTACTCTGGCTGGGCAGTGGCGGCCTGCAGGCCAACGTGGGTGTGGCCAACACCTCCTACCGGGTATGGTTCGCCGGCGGCACCCTGGGTGCCCTGGCCGACCACGACATCAACGCCGATGTCAGCCTCGTGGGTGAAAACGCGACCTTTGCCACTGCGGACCCGGCGGGACAACCCCACACCGTAACGGTGTCGGGCGCCATTGTGGGAGGCGGTTCCCTGGTCAAAACCGGTGCCGGCACCCTGGTCTTGAACGGGCCGGCCACCTACACGGGGCGCACGTACATCCGCGCAGGCAGCCTGAAGCCGGTCCATCCCGACGCGCTCGCCAACACGCCCTCGATCGAACTCGCCGCAGGAGCGGAGCTGGACCTGACGGCATCGACCGGTTTCATCTGGAGCGGTCCCCGTAGCATCACCGGGCTCGGGGCCGTTCAGGGCACCCTGACCGTGCAACAGGGCGGCGTGCTGGCGCCGGGCCTGGCCAATCAGGGCGGCCCGCTACGGATCCGGGGCGGACTCATCCTCGGCGAAAACGCCATTTGTCAGATCGATTTGCCGGCCGACCCGGCCGCCGCCGAGGCCGACCGCCTGGAGGTGGAGGGCGACCTGACCCTTTCCGGGCCGGTGACCCTTTTCCTGTCCGGCGGAGGTGGTCCGGGCAGTGTGCACCCGTTGATCCGCTACACCGGCAACCTCGTCGGGGACACATCCCTCATCCAGCTCAGTGGCCTGATGGGCATGCTCAGCAACAACGTCACCACGGCCAGGGGCCTGTACCTTGTCATCACCCAGGCCGTTCGCGCCCCCACGGAGCTGGCATGGATCGGGCATCCGCAGGACAACGTTTGGGACACCCTCGGCCGCACCAACTGGCTGAACCTCACGACGCAGCAACCGGACCAGTTTGTCCCGGGTGACGTGGTCTGGTTCGACGACCGCGGGGTGGCTGCCGCCGCAGTGCAGTTACCGGACTGGGTACAACCGGCGAAGGTCCTGGTGAATGCCACTCAAGACTATCGGCTGACCGGCCCTGGCGGGATTGCCGGTGCGACCGATCTGGTGAAATCCAATTCAGGCCGGTTGACCCTGGAAACCACCAACACCTACACCGGCATCACGCGGATTGCCGGGGGTGTGTTGGAAACGCCGCTGCTGGCCCCTGGAGGCATGCCCAGCGGCATTGGCGCCGCCACGGCCGATCCTGCCAATCTCAGGTTCTCCGGCGGCACGCTGCGCTACACCGGGTCGTCCGTCACCCTGGACCGGGGCGCCACCCTGGAGGAACCGGGCGGCGGGCTGGACGTCGCCCTGCCGGACACCGTCCTGACCCTGTCAGGGCTCTGGACCGGTCCGGGTTCCCTCACCAAGACCGGCCCGGGCACGCTCACGTTACCCGTCGCCAACAGCCTGGCCGGCCCCGTTATCGTGGCCGGGGGTACGCTGCGTTTGACCGTGCCGGGCGCCGCCGGGACCAACCGAATTGAACTGGCCGGCGGCACGTTGTGGTTGACCCTGCCCAGCGACAACGACCTGCTCAACCCCATTCATGTGGCCGCACCCAGTCAGCTGCGCAGCGGTACCCTCAACAACCGCATCAACGGCGCCGTCAGCGGCGAACACACACTGAACGTCAGCATCCCTGCGGGCACCGTGCTCACGTTCAATGGCGACCTCACCAACTTCACCGGCACGTTCCACCTGGGTGACAGCGCCGGTACGTTCCGCTTCAACAGCGGCGGGGGCAACACCACACTCGGTTGCCCCAACGCCACCATTGACCTCGGTACCGGCACCGCCATCCTGCAGGCGCGCAACGCCGGTACCATGTTCGTCGGCGCCCTGCGCGGCGGACCTTCCACCCAGGTGCTGGGCCAGGGCAGTGGCAGCGGCACACTCACCTGGGTCATCGGATCCAGCAGCCGCGAGCCGGATTCGACCTTTGAAGGCACCATCGCCGACGCCACAGCGTCGCGCGTGGCCGCACTCACCAAGGTCGGTTCGGGCACACTCCGGCTCACCGGCAACAACACCTATTCCGGGCCCACGATCATTGAATCCGGGACGCTGCAGGTGGATGGATCCCTCGGGCCCACGGCGGTGACGGTCACCGGAGGTACCCTTGCGGGCTCGGGTCTGCTGAACGGTTCGGTGGACGTGCAGGGCGGCGGCACTCTGGCGCCCGGACCCGGCATTGCCACCCTCACCATCGCCAACGTGTTGGGGCTCTGGCCCGGCAGCGTGACGGAGCTGGAGGTGGACGCCGCAACCGGTGCCAGTGACCAGATCGTCGGCCTCTGGGCCGTGACCTTCGGCGGGACACTGCGCATCGTCAAGACCCAGGGGACCTTCACCGCCGGACAACGGTTCAAACTGTTCGATGCGCCCGGCACGTACTACGGCGCGTTCGACGCCATCGAACCATCTACGCCCGGGCCCGGACTCGCCTGGGACACGTCGCAGTTGACCGTGGACGGAACCCTGGGCGTCGTCCCCGGCGAGGCACAACCGCAGATCCAATGGATTCGTCAACCGGGTGGACTTCAGTTGACCTGGACCGGCGATTATCGTCTGCAGGTCCAGACCAACTCGCTGCAGGTTGGGCTCGGCACCAACTGGGTGGATTACCCGGGCACGCCTTCGGGTAGCGTTTGGGTCCCACTGGATCCCGCGGCACCGGCGGTGTTCTTCCGTTTGGTGAAGCCCTGACGGCAGCACCTCGGCCGAGCGCGCCCCGTTGTGGGTGGCCGGCAGGGGCGATGGGCCGGTGAAGCCCAAACGGCTCGCGCCGGAGGCCCGGCCGGACACGAGCCCGGTCCCGGCCTTCGGTTCCGCCGCTCGACACCCGGCTTGCGAGCCCTGCCCCAGGGACCGGTACCCGCCGCGCGTCGTGCAATCCACTTGCGGGGGCCTGTAACTCTCCTAGGCTGGGCCCCGGTGGCATGACTTCCGCAACGGGCAACGAAGCGGCGCCCCTCAGCCAGTGCTCCGCCGGCTCCCATGCCGGATGGGCCGGGGCCCTGGGCCGGCCCGTGGTCCGGACCCTGTGGGCCGCCCGGGAATTGATCGCCTTTGTGTTGATCACGTTGGGCGTGTTGTGGACCAAGGGCACCCGCGCACCCGCATGGATCCGGCGCCAGGTCGGACACCAAATCGTCCGCGCCGGCGTGCTACTCATGCCGTTGTTCCTGTTTCTTTCCGTGGCCCTCGGATTTCTGGTCATTGGACAGACCGTCTCCTGGCTCAGTCGCGTGGGTGCGATGGAATACCTCGGCCCCGTCATGGTGCTGGTCATCGTCCGGGAACTGGGTCCCCTGTTGACGGCGCTTGTCTTGCTGGCGCGTGTGTGCACGCCCATGGTGGTGGAACTGGGCACCGCCCGCGCCCTGGGCGAAGTCGAGGCCTTGGAAGCCCTGGGGATTGATCCGGTCCATTACATGGTGGTGCCGCGGGTGGTGGGGCTGTCGCTGGCGGTGCTGGCCCTGACGGTCTACCTGATCCTCGGCTCCATCGCGGCCGGCTACCTCTGGGCCTTCCTTCAAGACGTGCCCCTCACCCCCGGGGAATATCTTCGACAACTTGCCGGCGCGCTGAGCTGGGTGGATTTCGCCGTCCTCACCCTCAAAACGCTCGGATTTGGCGCCGTTTTGGCTGCGGTTACCTGTTTCCACGGGTTGGCCCGGCCCTTGCGCCTGGACGGCGTGGCCCCGGCCACGATGCGGACCGTGGGTCAGGGCCTGGTGGCCTGTATCCTGTTGGACGCGCTGTTTCTGCTGGTCTATCTGGTGGGATCATGACGCCCTCCGAGCCATCCCCCGCCGTGCTGGAAATGGAAGATGTCGCCGTGGCCAGTTTCCATGCCCCCAACCGTGTCATGTTGCGGGACGTGAACTGGCGGGTGAACTCCGGCGAGTTCTGGATCCTCAGCGGACCGCACGGCAGCGGGCGCACCGATTTCCTGCTCACCGCCGCCGGACTGTTACCCCCTCGTGCCGGCCGCATCCGCTGGTTCGGACAACCTCCGCCCCAAACCGAAAACGGTCGGCAGGCCCTCCGCCGCAAGATCGGGTTCGTGTTTGAACAGGGGCATTTGTTTTCCGACCTGACCCTGGCCGAAAACCTGGCCCTCCCGTACGAATACCACGGCCTGGACCGCAATGTTCCGGCCGAAACCCGCGTCAAGCAGATGCTCGAAGCCACCCACCTGAGCCCGTGGGCGCAGGCCCGACCGGCATCCCTCCCGGTGGCATGGCAGCGACGCGCCCTCCTGGCCCGCGCCCTCATGTTGCAACCCCGATTGCTCCTGCTGGACTGCCCGCTGCGCGGACTGGACCGTCACCATGCTGAATGGTGGCACCGGACCCTGCTGGCCCTCCACGCCGGCACCTTCCCCGCCGTGCCGCATCCGCTTACGCTGATCCTGACAACGGAGGACCCGCCTGCATGGCTGGTGCCGAACCGGGGCGAAGCATGGCTGGAATCGGGCGCGTTCCGGGTGCTCGCCATGCCCGAAACCACCAGAGCCCGCTCCGGTCCCGAAGCCACTGGCGAGAACGCCCGGTGACCCCGGCCCCCCGCCCCATCGTTGCCAACAACAGCGCGGTGCGACACACTGCGCGGCGGGATGAGCAAACGATTCTACATCACCACGGCCATCGATTACGTCAACGGCCAGCCCCACCTGGGCCATGCCTATGAAAAAATCGTCGCCGACGTAATCGCCCGCGGCCGGCGCAGCCTTGGTCAGGAGGTCTTCTTCCTCACCGGCCTGGACGAACACGGCCAAAAGGTCCAGCGCTCCGCCCAGGCCGAGGGCAAACCCGCCCAGGTCTACTGCGATGAACTGGCCGAGGTCTGGCTCCAGTTCGTCCGGAAACTCGGCATCTCCAACGACGATTTCATCCGCACCACTCAGCCCCGGCACAAAGCCGTCGTCCAGGCCCTGCTCCGCAAACTCCATGACCGGGGCGACCTCTACAAGGCCCCTTACCGCGGTTGGTACTCCTGGAAAGAGGAAACCTTTCTCACCGACAAAGACCGCCGGCCCGACGGCACCTTCGATCCCATGTGGGGCGAGGTCACCGAACTGGTGGAGGACAACTGGTTCTTCCGCATGTCCCGTTACCAGTCGTGGCTGATCGAATACATCGAGGCCCATCCGGACTTCGTCCATCCCCCGACCCGGCGGAACGAAGTGCTCAGTTTCCTCCGTTCGCGGCCCCTGGAAGACCTCTGCATCAGCCGCCCTGCCAGCCGGCTCAGTTGGGGCATCCCCATCCCCTTCGACCCCGACTACGTCAACTATGTCTGGTTCGATGCCCTCACCAATTACTTCAGTGTTCCGGCCGCCCAGGGCGATCCGGCCGCCCTGGCCGCCCTGAAAGGCTACTACGAACCCCCGGACGGCAACCTCGCGAGACTGGAACTCTGGCCCGCCGATATCCACGTCATCGGCAAGGACATCGTCCGGTTCCACGCCATCTACTGGCCCATCATGCTCCATGCCGCCGGGATCGAACCACCCCGGCAGGTCCTCGTCCACGGCTGGTGGCAGAAGGATGGCCAGAAAATGAGCAAAACCACGGGCAACGTCGTGGACCCCGTCGCCGTCATTGACGAATGGGGTGTGGACGCCTTCCGCTATTACGTGCTGCGCGAACTTGACATCGGACCCGACGGCAATTGGACCGATGCCGGCTTCAAGGCCCGGTACTCCGCCGAGCTTGCCAATGCCCTCGGCAACCTCGTCCATCGCACCCTCTCCATGCTCCATCGTTACCGCAAGGGCGTCGTCCCGCCGCCCCATAACGAACTCGAACCGGATGCCGCCCGCGTCGCTGCCGAGGTCCGGTCCTGCCTCGAACAAAACCGTCTCCAGGACGCACTCATCAGCATTTGGTCCCTCATCACCCGGGCCAACCAGTACATCGACCACACCACCCCGTTCAAACTGGCCAAAGACCCGGCACAGGCCGCGCGCCTGGACCAGATCCTCTACAACCTTGTGGAAACCGTGCGCGTGGTGGCGGTATTGCTCTGGCCCTTCCTGCCCACCACCGCCACCCGCATCCACGCCCAACTGGGTTTGCAGGGCGAACCCAACCGGTGGACCGAAGCGGCCTGGGGTCGGTTACCCGCGGGTCACACCGTCCAAACCCCCGAGGTGCTCTTCCCGCGCAAGGAGGGTTGAGCCACCGCCCCCTCCTCCCCCGCGGGGGCAATCCGCCTCCGCTTCAATGGCCGTCGGTCGGCCTTGGATGCGGGCGGTCCAGCTCCTGGTCCTCCCAGGACCGCGGATCGTCCAGGGATTCCAAATGCGTGAACACGGTGCTCTCGGGCAGCACCCGCCGGATATCAGCCTCAAGCCGTTCCAGCAGGGCATGTCCCTGGTTGACCGTCCAGTGGCCCGGCACCAACACGTGGACCGACACAAACTTCCGTGCCCCGGCCTGACGCGTGCGCAGCGCGTGATAATCAATGCCCTCCTCGGCCCGGTACCGTTCCAGCACCGACCGCACCGCGCCCACCTCGCTCTCCACCAACGCCGCATCCATCAAACCCATCACCGAACGCCGCACAATCCCGTAACCCGTCCGCAGTATGTTCCCGCCCACTGCCAACGCCACCACCGGATCCAACCAGCCCAAACCTGTCCAGCTCACCAGCCCCACCCCCACGATCACCGCCGCCGAGGTCCACACGTCCGTCAGCAGATGATGCGCGTTGGCTTCCAACGTGATGCTGTGATGGCGGCGCCCGGCCCGAAGCAACACCCAGGCCGTCACCAGGTTCACCCCGCTGGCCACCGCCGCCAGCACCAAACCCTCCCCCACCGCCTCCAACGGCCGCGGCGCCAACAACCGCTGCACCGCCGCCACCGCAATGCCCAAACCCGCCAGCAGAATCAACCCACCCTCCAGCCCGCTCGAAAAATACTCCGCCTTGTGATGCCCGTACGTGTGATCCTCATCCGCCGGACGCGACGCCACCGTCAACATCGCCAGCGCCATCAACGCCCCAACCAGATTCACCGCCGACTCCACGGCGTCGGAGAACAACCCCACCGACCCGGTGACCCATGCCGCCACCACCTTCAGACCAATGGTGGCCACCGCCGCCCCCACCGACAGCCAGGCGTACCGTGTCAAGGGAAACCGCCTCACATCCCTCCCCTACAACCGGTGACTGAAGAGCCCGTCCCGCAGCTTCGGCTCAAACCACGTGCTCTTCGGCGGCATGATCGCCCCGCGATCCGCAATCGCCAGCAGATCCTCCATTTCCGTCGCATGCATCGCAAACGCACACACCGCCCGACCCGATCGCACCGCCGCCTCCAAACCCTCCGGCCCCACCGCACCCCCGGCGAACTCCAGGCGCGGACTCGTCCGCGGATCCTCAATCCCCAACAACGGCCCCAGAACCCGATTCTGCAACAGACTCACATCCAGCGCCCCCACCGCATCCACCGCCGCATCCGGCACGTTCCGAAACCGGACACGATGCCATCGCCCCCCAACAAACACGTCCACCTCATGCCGCCCCGGCCGGCCGTTCCCCGGCCCGAGCTCTCCCACCTGGACCAGCCGCCCCAAAAACTCCGTTTCGTTCAACCCGCCCCAGTCGCGCACCAGCCGGTGATACGGCAGAATCCGCAACTGATCATGCGGAAACATGACGGCCAGAAAATACCTGCTCCGGCCCGCCCCGCGCCGTTTCTGATACACCCGTGCAGCCGCTGCCGTCCGATGATGACCATCCGCAATGTACAGTCTCGGCAGCTGCGCACAGGCCGCTGCAATCCGTTTCATCCCGTCCGGATCCGCCACCGTCCAAACCGAATGACGCACCCCGTCCTCCGCCTCAAAATCCACCTCCGGCTCCCCCGCAGCCCGCTCGGCCAGGTACCCGTCCAAATCCGCCATCGCCCGATACACCAGGTAGGCCGGACCCGTCTGCGCATTCAGAACCTCAATGTGCCGTGTCCGATCGTCCTCCTTGTCCGGCCGGGTCAGCTCGTGCCGCCGAATGTCACCCCGCAAATACGCCTCGCAATCCGCCACGCCAACCAACCCCAGCTGCTGATGCGATCCGGTCCGCAGCCGGTACACATAAAACGCCGGGCGCTCCTCCTCGTACAGCGCGCCCGAACGCAAAAGCTCTTCAAACCGGGCCCGGCCCCGCTCGTACACCACCGGCGCATGGGGATCCCACCCCGGCGGGAATGCAATCTCCGGCCGGCTCACCCAGAAAAAGCTCAGCGGATTGTCCGCCGCCATGCGCCGGGCTTCTTCAGTGGTCACCACATCGTACGGCGGCACGCAAATCCGCGACGCCAACTCCGGCCGCGGACGCACCGCGGCAAAAGATTGAATCCAGGAATCTCCCATGCGAATGCCACCCGAGCTTAAAAACCCACCCCCGATTGCGCACGCACAAACTCCGGTCCGCCCTCCGTCACCCACTCAAACGCACCGGCGCCACAACGGCCCCGCTCAGTGACCGCCACCGGCAGCGTTTTCACAAACCGGGCCCGGTTGATCATGGCCCTGCACCCGGGCCGTCTCCCTCTGCAACGCCGCTTCCAGCCGCGACCGACCGTAACGGGCCGCCGCCCAACAACCGATGCACGCCACCACCAACCCCGCCAACAGGTCCACGAAATAATGAAACCGCAGGTACAACGTCGAAAACCACAGCACCCCGCACGGCAACACCGCCACCCAAAAGTGCCGCCGATGATAACGCAGGTCGAACCACAACAGGTACAATGTCGCCGCAAAATGGATGCTCGGAAACACGTCCACGCAATTGCTGCCCTCGTTCACCGTGGACAGCGTCAGCGGCAACAACCACACCCCCCGCAACGGCCGGTCGAATTCCAAAAACCTGTGCGGACCCCCCGCCGGCAATACCGTGTAGCCCAGGAAACCCAGCGCATACAGAGTGAACAGCCCGACAATGCACTGGCGGAAGCGCGCCAGATCCTTCACCGCATACCACGCGGGCGACGCCACAAGGTAGTAGAAGAAAAACAGGTACCCGGCCATGGCCAGATCCTCCAGCCATGGCCAGTCCCAGACCGCCCAGCTCACCGCGGGTGTCTCTCCCAGGAGCTTCCGATCCCACGCCAGCAGCAGCGCATCCTGCTTCGGCCCCAGCAACGGCACCGCCGGTTCCATGGCGTAAAAGCTGATCCCCATCACCGCCGGGTAGTACAACAACCGGATGTACCAGCGAAACCGTGTGGGCCGACGCCGCGCCCAGACAATTACCGCCGCACTGCCCAGAAGACACGCCCAGAACACCAGGGACCACGCCGCTGCCGGGCCCCCATGCAGCGTCAACCGCAACGCCAGTTGCCCCAAAAACGCCCCAAACAACCACTCGTGCGGCAATACACCGCGCCAGCCCCGCAAAATCCGGGCGTCGTCGGGGCAACCCCCGACGGATAGCCGCTCGTACTCGCCGGACAGCCGGGCGGCCGGAGCCGACCCGCCCGCAGACACGGCCGTCGCCCCGCTCGAGGTCGGACCTGGACTTCGGCGGTCAGACACGTCGCAACACCTCGGCCGCAGCCCGCACCGTCGCCTCCACTTCGGCCTCCGTATGCGCCGTGGACAGAAACCCGGCCTCGAACGGTGACGGCGCCAGGTACACCCCCGCCTCCAACATCCCGTGAAAGAAACGCCGAAACCGTTCCCGGTCGCTCTGCAGCGCGTCGTCCAGGTTCCAAACCGGCCGGTCGGTGAAATACAACCCGAACATCGAACCGCACCGGTTGATCGTCAGGGGCACGCCCGCCGCTCGAGCCGCTTCTCGCAACCCCTCCTCCAGCCGTTGTCCGAGCTCCTCCAGCCGCCGGTACACCGGATTGCCGTCCGGCGGATGCGTGGCAACTCCCAGCTCCTTCAACGTAGCCAGCCCCGCCGCCGTCGCCAGCGGATTGCCACTCAACGTGCCCGCCTGATAAACCGGCCCCACCGGCGCCAGACAGTCCATGATCTCCCTGCGCCCGCCAATGGCGCCCACGGGTAATCCGCCCCCGATCACCTTGCCCAGCGTGGTCAGGTCCGGCCGGATCCCGTACCGCTGCTGTGCCCCACCCGGCGCCACGCGGAATCCCGTCATCACCTCATCAAAGATCAGCAGCGCACCTTCCCGGGCCGTGATCTCGCGCAAAAACTCCAACCAACCGGGTCTCGGTACAAACAAGCCCGCATTGCCGGCCACCGGCTCCAAAATCACCGCCGCGATCCCGCCCGGATGCCCCGCAAAGGCCGCCCGCACCGGCTCGGTCTCATTGTACGGCAACACGATCGTGTGCCGCGCGAAATCCTGCGGAATCCCGGCACTGTCCGGATGCCCGAAGGTCAACGCGCCGCTGCCGGCCTTGACCAGCAGCGAATCCACGTGCCCGTGATAACAGCCGGCAAACTTGATGATCTTGTCCCGGCCGGTGAACCCCCGCGCCAACCGCACCGCGGTCATGCACGCCTCGGTCCCGGAATTACAAAGCCGCACCTTCTCGATCGAGGGCACACTCCGACAAATCAGCTCCGCCAGCCGCACCTCGCCCGGATGTGGGATTCCGAAACTGGTCCCGCGATCGGCCGCTTCCCGGACCTCCCGCACCACCCGCGGATGCGCATGTCCCAGAATCGCGGGCCCCCACGTCAGCACATAGTCAATGTACTCGTTGCCGTCCACGTCCCACACCCGACAGCCACCGGCCCGCTCCACGAAAAACGGCGTCCCCCCAACGGCACGAAAGGCCCGCACGGGCGAATTCACCCCGCCCACCAAATACCGTTGTGCAGTGGCAAACCATTCCTCCGACTTCGTCCGCGGTTTCATAACCGATCCGCAAAGTAGCCAGCCCACCTGCCAAACGCCACGTCGAAACCCCGCGCCGGGAAAAACCTGCCGCCCATCCGCCGCCCCGTAGCCACGCCCCGGCCGCGGCCCGCCGCACTGTTCATCCGCCGGCGACGCCCGGCCTCGCCCTCGGGCCGGCACAGGCAAAAAAGCTGTGCCCGTGCCTCCGACCGGTCCCGGGACGCCCCTGGTGGGGAAACCGGAAAAATTCCTCCGCACCGGCGCCCATGCCGTTGACATTCGGTCCGATTCCGCTACGATGCCTTGCAGATCGAAGGCCGGCGCGTTCGTCTATCGGTTTAGGACGCGGCCCTCTCAAGGCCGAAAGACGGGTTCGATTCCCGTACGCGCCGCCAATCCTTTTTGGGCCCGATGGTCCCCTTTCAGATCATCTTCACGCCGGCTGCCGCCGCGGACCTGTCGCGGATGCCCCGCGACCTGCAACTACAGATCCTGGGCGAGTTCCGGGGTCTGCCACGGCAGGTGATCGGAACCGAACTGGACGCGTTCGGCAAACTGGAACGCGACGGACGCATCCTCCACAGGTATCGCCTCGGCGACTACCGCGTCTACTTCGAGCGGCATGAGCTGGGCGTGCTCGTCCACCGCATCCTCAACCGACATACCCTCAAGGATTTTCTGTTCCGTTCGGGACTGAAGGTCCCCGAGGACGAAGCCCTGCAGGAGAACCCGCGGTTCTGGGAAATGATCGAGGCCGCCCGCTCCTCCACCCGCTCCTGAACATCGTCCTCACCGGGCTTCTGCCCGCGGATGTCACCCTGCCCGGCCTCCGGCATTGGCTCCCCGACGCATGCGCACCGATCCAACCGCGCGCCCGGCTGTCCCCGTCACACCTTGTCCTCGCCCAGCTCCACGTTCCAGTACGCCAGATCGATGAAATGTTTCCAGCTCTCGTGTTGCTGGAACCCCAGCGTGATGTGCATGAACGGCCGCCAGCGGGGCTTCTTCGGTTTCCGGATCAACTTCATCCCCGCCTCCTGCGGGGTGCGATTGCCCTTGCGCGTGTTGCACTCGATGCAGGAACAGACAATGTTCTCCCAGGTTGTCGGCCCGCCCCGGTCCTTCGGAATCACGTGGTCCAGGTTCAAATCCTTCCGATCAAACACGCGCCCACAATACTGACACGTGTTCTGGTCCCGCTCGAAGATGTTGTGCCGGGTGAAGGTCACCTCCTTCTTCGGTACCCGGTCAAAAAACAGCACCAAAATGATCCGCGGAATCCGGATCCGAAAACTCACCGTCGTAATACTCTCCGGATCCGGCTCGGCCCGGGAAAAATCACTCCACTCCCGGAAATTGAAGGTCTGGTAGGTTCCGTCCGGCCGGCACAACACCGCCTGTGCATGACCTCGGAAGAGCAAGGTGAGGGCCCGCCGCGCCGAGCAAACATTCACAGCCTGCCACAGGCGGTTCAAGACCAACACGGGCTGGTTCAACAAAGAAGCCATAAGCCGGCCTCACAGTGCGGCAGAGTAGCACACACCTCCACACACGGTCAATGAGCCGCACGTCCACGGGGAGCCTCTCGGGCCGCCGGCAACCGGCCGCGTTTCGGGTTTGGACGCGGCTGGTTGGGCGGTGCCCACTGCCGTCACGTCCGGGACCGCGCCGGCATGTTCTTCAGGTTCGGGTCCAAGAACCCTTGAACCGGTTGCTCCGGGGGATTGACGCCGCCGGGATGCAATCCCGCGGCCGTTCCAAGGCTGCAAAAAACTGAGATGCCTCCCCAAGCCAACCGTGGAAGCCGGGAGGTCCCGATTCTTCGCGCCATGCCGCCCCGCCCGTCCATGTCACGGCGCGAAGGACCTGCGGCAAACCCATGCGTCCTTCACACGGTTCCAGCCCTGCGGAGCCCGCGGCACCGTGCGCGGCGCGACGGCCGGGCCCAACACAGTCGGCCCTGTCCTTCCCGGCCCTGGCCCTGCCGGAACTCCCGACGGGGCGGGCCATGAACGGCCGGCCTGCGCAACGCACACCACGACGCCACCGGGCCCCTGGCGGGCAGATCGAACGCCGCCCTGCCCGGCTGCGTGCCCAGCAACTTCTGAAACCGGCAGGCCCCGGCCCCCTCCACTTCCGCCGAACCAACCTGGAGTCCGTTCCTCCATCCCTTGCGCCTCCCGCCCGCATCCAGCCCGTTCACCCCTCTGCGCAAAGCATCCGCTCACTCACACGCCCGGCCTTCATCCTTCATTCCGCCGCACCGCGCCGTCACGCGTACGCATGGAACGGCCCTTCAAGGGTGCATCTTTCGGGACACTCGACGTTCAATTGCCCCCGTTACGATCCCTTCGTTCCCGACGGGACGTGGATCGAATCCCGTGTCGGCTCTGAAGGGCTTCATCCGCGACGACGGCACGGCCTCGGCGCAGGTGCCAGCGGCCAGGAACGGGCCTCGGCACCATTCAGCGATCGACCGCCGCGGCCAGCCCCGACGCCACGACATCCACCGCAGCCCCAACAATGCTGAGAGTGTGTCTCTGTGGTGTGGTTCCGTCTGCGTCTCTGTGGTGAATTGAGCGGCACGGAGGACCGGGCCCCTCCCGGGCTGCCGCGTGGTTGAAGGGCGCCGAGCGAAAACCGGCAGGGGTAGGCACCGCGTCGTCGCGGTCCGAAGAGACGGCGGGCACCTGGGAGGTTGCCTTTACCGGAGTGGTCCTGAATTGCGTGGTCCGGTGGGGGATCCTGTGGAAGAAGGGCACCGGGTGGATGCGAGTGGGTGCCACCGGGCCCTGCGACGCGGGAGGCGATGACCTGCCGCTTTCGCGTCAGCCGCCGATGGCGGTCATGGGCCGGCCGGGTTGATAGCAACTGCGAAACTCGTGTTCGCGGGGTTTGATGGCCAGGGCGTGGAAGAAGAGCCGGCGCAAGGATTCGTCATCGGAGGCGCGCAGGGCTTCGTGGAGGTTGATTTCGTCGTGATGACCGAGGCAGGGCCGGAGCCGTCCGTCGGCGGTCAGGCGCATTTTGTTGCAGTTGTCGCAGAAGTGGGTTTGGGTCATGGCGCCGATGAACCCCACGAGGGCGCCGGTCCGGACCAGTCGGTAGTACCGGGCCGGGCCGTGGCCCAGCCGGAGTTCGGGTGCGGGGACCAGTTCGTCCTCCCGGCGCAGTCGCTCCATCACCTCTTCGACGGAGAGAAAATTGTCGGGTGTGAGCACATCGCGGGACGTCAATGGCATCAACTCGATGAGCCGGAGCGGCAGCTGGTGCTCGGCGCTGAATCGGATCAGCGGCCAGATTTCGCTCTCATTGACGTGGCGCATGAGGACGGTGTTGAGCTTCACGCGCTCGAACCCGGCCCGGACGGCGGCTTGAATTCCCTCCAAGACCGGTCCGAGCCGGCCGCCGGTGATGCGGTGGTAGAGGGCGGGATCGAGAGCGTCCAGGCTGACGTTGACGGTGCGGAGGCCGGCCCGGCGCAGGTCGGCGGCCAGGGGGGCCAGTTTGACCCCGTTGGTGGACAGGCCGATGCATTCCACGCCGGGGATGGACGCCATGCGGCGCACCAGCTCCACCAGTCCGGGGCGCAACAGGGGTTCACCCCCTGTGAGTCGGAATTTGCGGAAGCCCAGCCCGGCCGCGACGCGGACGATTCGCACCAGGTCGTCGTCCGAGAGGTTTTCTCCCGGGGCAATCCATCCCTTGTATTGGTGGGGCCGGCAGTAGAGACACCGCTCGTTGCAGCGGTCCGTGACCGAAATGCGCAGATAATCAATGGTGCGCCCGAAACTGTCCATGTCGAGGTCCCCTTTCGCGGCCGGGGCCGGAGCTGATGCTCGTGCGACTGTGTCCCCGGGACGAGGCCGGCCCGTTCTCGTGTGCGAAGCTAGCCGGTCCGGTGGCGTCGTTCAAGTCGGGTTGATGACCATGAAAAGCGGTGGGAATGGCGAGCCCGGCGACGGTGACCGACGTGGACGGAGGAGTCGTTGAGCGACCGGAGGGTCAGAGGGTCGCCGCCGCTGCCTGCTCGGTTTCAGCGGGCACGGGTGACCGCCGCAGGTAGCGGACCTGGTGGACGTCGGGGGCATCGCCGGGCTCGACAACGGCTTCCAAGAGGGCGGCCTGTTGCAGGATGGGCCAGGCCACCGGGTCGGCCGGCAGCCAGTCCAGGGGATACTGGTGCCGACCTTCCGGACGGCGCGGGGAGGGTTCGGCCTGTGCCAGTTCGCGCACCAGATCGGCCACGGTGTGATGGCCGATGTTGATCAGCCACGCCAGCAGCCGCGGACGGGGGTGGCGAAAGATGTCCGGATGAAGGAACAGCAGTTCCCGGGGTAGGACGCGCAGGGCGAACGCCGGGGCGGCCCACCAATCCGGTTCCCGATGCGGATACTCGCGGATGGTGATCAATTTGCGCAGGGCACCGTGCAGGATGGGGTCGAGGGACCGGAGCAGCTTGGCTTCGACAAAGTCGACGCGCCCGGCCCGGTTGAAACGGTGGGTGATTTTGATCCGGCCGGGTTGGCGGTTGAATTGTCCGTCGTAACAGACCGAAATCAGGCAATGGTCGTAGACGGACTGGACCTGCATCCAGCAACCTGCGGCGAATCCGGCGTAGTCGCGCTTGGCCGCGTCCGGCGGGCTGGGGCGGGAGCGCAGCACCTCTTGGAGCCGGGCGAGCCGTTGGAAATACTCGCTGGAGGGTGGAAAACCGGCCTCGCGCAGGAACTGCTCGAATTTGTGGAGTTCCGCCGGTTGCAAGCCGGGCCCCGTGTGGATGACGGTCTCCAGCCATTCCATGCGGCGGCGTGCCTGTCGCCGCGCTTCGCGGGTGGGACCTGACATGGCCGGGACTGTGCCCATAAATCCGGGGTTTCATAGCGCCTGGCCATCCGCCGACTGCCCGCCTCACCACTCATCAGCCTGCCAGTTCGTCCACAAGTTCAGTCGGGCGGATCGCCAGGCGCGCCGATCGCTTCAAACCAGGTCCACTGTAACCCCGTTCCCGAACCCGACAACTGTGCGTTTGGATGCACACCCCCCGGCTTTTTGCGGGCCCACAGGGGGTTGGTGGCCGGAGGGGGCCGGGAACTCGTTCTCGTGGGGTACGGTGGGTTGTTCAACCCGGGTTACCGGGCGTTGAGGGGAACGTGGCGGCGGGGGCGGTGGTGCCGGAGGCTCAAGCCCTGGGATGGGCGGTATCGTAGACGCGTTTCAAGCGTTCCGTGGTGACGTGGGTATAGACCTGTGTGGTGACGAGGTGGGCGTGTCCCAGGAGTTCCTGTACACTGCGCAGGTCGGCTCCGGCCTCCAACAGGTGGGTGGCGTAACTGTGGCGCAGCTGGTGCGGGGTGATCTCCGGGTCCAGGCCGGCCAGGACCAAGTAGTGCTTGAGTCGGCGTTGGATCAGGCCCGGGGTGATGGGGCGCGGCCCGGGATTGGCGGGCCGTGCTTGGGCCGGTGGCCGGCCTGCACGGGGCGCGTGCGATTGGAACACGGGCTGGTCCGGCGTCGGAGGTTGCGGCAGGAGGGTCCAATAGGCCCGGATGGCCTCCAAGGCGGGCCGACCGATCGGTACCAGCCGCTCTTTTCGGCCCTTGCCCCGAACGCGCACCAGCGCTTCCTGCCAGTGCAGGTCGCCGGCGCGGAGCTGGCACAGTTCGCTGATGCGGAGCCCGCACGAGTAGATGGTCTCCAGGATGGCATAGTCCCGGTAAAAGGCCTCGCGCAGTGGGGGGCGGCCCCGCCGGGTGCGGCTCTCGGTTTGCTCCGCCCTTTGCAGTGCCTGCAGAGGGGCTTGCAACAGTTGCAGCAACTGCTCCACGGAAAGATGCCGTGGCAGCCGCCGGGGCAGTTTGGGAAGGTCCAGGTCGTGCACGGGCGAGGACCGGGCCAGCCCGCGCCGGATCAGGAACCGGTAGAAGCTGCGCAAGGCGCTAAAGGTGAGGCGGATGGTGACGCGCCCAAGTTGTTGCTGGGCCAGATGCCGCAGAAAGGCGCGGAAATCGTCCCGTTCCAAATGATCCCAGCCGGGTGGCTCGCCCTGCCGGGCCCGGTACCACTGGACAAACCGCTCGAGGGCGAGTCGGTAATTGCGGCAGGTGTGGGGTGAGGCACCTCGTTCGTGGGCCAGGTGTTGGAGGAACGAGTCCACGCAGGGATCGGCCTGCGGCTCCTGTTGTGGTGTTGTTGTGCGGCCGGTGGCTGCGGCCTCGGTCTGCTGAGCCGGGTGGGGACCGGCGCGTTGGTTGGGGCTCTGGTTCACGGCTCAGGTCCCGGAAGTTGCGGATCCGGTCCGGGAATCCCGTGTGGCCGATTCCTCCAGTTCACTGCGGTCGGGGAATTCGTACTGCAGCTTGCCGCGGGGGCCCAGCACCAAGTAGGCGGCAAAGGGCCTGCCGGTCTTGGCCGAGACGAACCCGCGCAGCAGGTCCGTGCGACGTTCCTTCAGCAGTTTTTGCACCTGGGCAGGTTCCAGCGGTTGTTGGTGGAGGACCCTGGGCAGGAGGAACGTGCACGGCTTTGCGCTGTCCTGGACGCCCTCGCAGCGGTAGTCGGACGCGGTTTCAAACACGCGCCGTTTGCAGCGCGGGCAGGTGCCCAGGACCGTGCAGTTGGCCAGGTCCACCGGGTCGGGTGCCTTTCGGGCGGTGGTTTTTGAGCGGCGGCCGGCCTTTTCCGCCGTGCGGGGTGCGAACTCGAATTTCACGTCGCCGTCCCTGAGTACCAGGTGGGCCTCGAACCTGCGATGGTTGCGGTTGGATACGAATCCGCTCAGGAGGTCGCTTTTGCCCTCGGTGAGGATTTTGCGCATCTGGGCCGGTTCGACCGGCTGCTGGAGGATGACGCGGCCCACGCGGAAGCTGCAGCTCTTGTCCGGGCCGACCGCCTTTTCGCACACGTAATGCATGCCGGCCTCGAACACGCGGGCCCCGCAACGGGGGCAGGGGCCCACCGGTTCGCGTCCCGTGAAGTCCGGTGGACCGGACGTTTCGCCGGCATCCGACCCGGCCTCGGTTGCGGTGCCCTGACCGAAATCGAACTCCACGCGGCCGGCGTCGTTGAGCCGGAGGATGGCGCTGAACGGCCGGCCGTTCTTGCTCCGGAATCCTTGCAACGGGCCCACCTGTCGTTGGCGCAGCAGGGTCTCGACCTCCTCGGGTTCAAACATTCGACCGCCCAGGATTTTCGGGACGGCGAAGTCGCAGCCCGGCTGCACGCATTGCCAGGCCTTGTACTTTTCGTGGACCTCGCCGCCACATTTGGGGCAGGGCACCTTCAGGGCGCCGAAGTCGCCGGGGATGGTGTCGAATTGGTATTGCCGGGCCCGTTCAACGATGCGCCGGGTCATCTCGCGGATGCCCTGCATGAATTCCTCCCGGGTTTTTTGCCGGCGTTGGACCTGCCGGAGCTGGTATTCCCAATCGCCGGTCAGCTCGGGCCGGGTCAACTCGGGTATGCCCAGTCCGTGCAGCAATTCCATGAGGGCAAAGGCCTTGGCCGTGGGCACCAGTTCGCGGCCCTGCCGGACGAGGTATTTTTCCTCGATCAATCCCTCGATGATGGCGGCGCGGGTGGCGGGCGTGCCGAGCCCCTTATCGCGCATGGCCTCGCGCAGTTCATCGTCCTCCACCAGTTTGCCCGCGCCCTCCATGGCGGTCAGCAGGGTGGCTTCCGTGAAGCGCGGGGGCGGTTTGGTCTGGTTGGCCCGGATCTCGATTTCGCGCGTATGGACCTGTTCGCCGGGTTGGACCGGCGGCAACGGCTGGGTTTCGTCCTCCGACTCGATCTCGCGCCCGTACACGGTCAACCAACCGGCCTTCAGCAGGGTGCGGCCCACGCTTTTGAACGGTTCGCCGGCGACCCGCGTAATGCGCGTGATCTCGAGGTATTCGGCCGGCGGATAAAACACGGCCAGGAAACGGCGGGTGACCAGGTCGTAGATCTTTTGTTCCGCCTCGTTCAATCCGCGGGGTGTCTGGGTGGTGGGGATGATGGCGAAGTGATCCGAGACACGCGCATTGTTGAAGATGCGCTTGTTGGGGCGGACCCAGTCCTGCCGAAGGATTTCCCCGGCCCAGGGTGCGTAGGCGGTGCGGGTGAGACTTTCGAGTGTGGCGCGCACGGTTCCGAGGTAATCCTCCGGCAGTGCGCGCGAATCCGTGCGCGGGTAGGTGATGACCTTGTGCCGTTCGTACAGTGTTTGTGCGATCTGGAGGGTGCGATTCGCGCTGAAGCCGAATCGCGCATTGGCCTCGCGCTGCAGGCTGGTCAGATCGAACAACAGCGGGGGGGCCTGCGTGGTGGGTTTGCTTTCCTCGGTGACCTCGCCCGGCTGCCCCAGGCAACGTTGGCGGAGGGCCTCGGCCCGGTCCGGCTCCCAGATCCGTTCCGGTTTCTGGTCCGGGTCGGCGTCGCGTCCCTCGGATTTGACGAAGGATTCGTTGAACCATCGGCCGGTGTAGGTGCCGGCGGCGCATTCGAACGTGGCGATGAGTTCCCAGTAGGGTCGGGGGACGAAGCGCCGGATGCGTTGTTCCCGCTCCACCACGATGGCCAGGGTGGGGGTTTGCACGCGGCCCACGGTGGTTTTGAAGAAGCCGCCCGAGCGGGAGTTGAAGGCGGTCATGGCCCGCGTGCCGTTGATGCCCACCAGCCAGTCCGCCTCCGCCCGGCTCAGCGCCGCGTCGGCCAGCGGTTGCATCTCCTCGTCGGACCGCAAATGTTCGAACCCCTCGCGGATGGCCGCCGGCGTCATGGACTGGAGCCAGAGCCGTCGGATCGGTTTCTGCGTTCCGGCGTAGCGGATGATGTTGCGAAAGATCAATTCCCCTTCGCGCCCGGCGTCGCAGGCGTTGATGATTTCGTCAATGTCCGGACGCCGGATCAGCCGCACCAACTGCTTGAGCCGGGCCTGGTTCTTTTCGATGGGCACCAGGTCGAAGTGATCCGGCAGGACCGGCAGGTGGTTGAAACTCCACTTGCCGCGTGCCGGTTCGACCCCCTCCGGGGGCGTCAATTCCAGCAGGTGGCCCACCGCCGAGGCAATGACGTACCGGTCATTCTCGTAGTGGTCCTCCACCTTCTTGCAACCGCCCAGCGCCCGCGCAATGTCCGCAGCCACCGACGGTTTTTCCGCAATCACAAGGGCTTTGCCCATAACATCCCGTGGCAACAATTGGCTCGCTTTTAACGCCAATCCGCCGGCCGTGGCAATGCCAACTTCCGCTGTGCCCCCGGGCCGGATCGCCTCAAGGTGCACCGGAGCCGGCCCGATGCAACCGCCGACCGGAGCCTCACAACCACGGGCGCAGGTTTTCCCCGCGGACCTTCCACCGTCCGTTTTTCGGGAACCCGGGCTGGGACTGCGGCGGTGCGCCGGTCCATCCCGCGGTCATCATGGCCACGGCGGCCAGCAAGCCGCCGTTGCCCGGCAGGTAGGCGGTCAGACCGGGTCGCTGATAGTTGTGGCCGTTGGGGTGGTACCGGTTCTTGGCGGCCGGTAGCAGCAACGCTTCCACGGCCAGTTCCGGTTCCCCGCACCGGGCCGCCGCCATCGCCGTCAGGGGAAAGTCCCATCCCCAGCAACGGTCCCATTGCCATACCTCCATCACCCGGCGCACGCTCCGTCGCATGGTTTCGCGGTCCACGCCCGGGCCCGGCAACATGCCGAGTGCACCCAGCAGGGCCGGATGCTCCCAGTTCCAACGGGTGTAGGTGTCGGTCATGCCCTCCTGCATGAGGTAAAGGCCGTCGGCCACGGGCAACGGCGCCAGACCCTGCAGCACCGCCTCCCATCGAGGGTCGGGCGCCAGACCCAACCGCCGCCGCCACGCCTGGGCCGTGGCCAGGCCCCAGCGCCAGTAGGTCAGTTCGAAGGTGGGATTCCGCGTCAGACGGGGATCCGTGTTTTCCGACACCGTCTTCAGCGGCGGTCCCAGGACATACCGTCCCGTCCCCCGATCCCGATGCGCAAACGATGCCATGAACTCCGCCGTCTCCATCACCACCTCGCGCCACTCTTCCAGGGTCGCCCGCGTTGGCCGCTCCCGCCAGCACAACTCCGCGTAGTAAATCGGATGCGGTTGCTGCCAGATCAACAGCGGCCCCACCGCCGAGGGTGAATCCCGTCCCTCCGGCCCCACCATCTTCGGCCAGCGGGCCCCCCGGTACCCCTGCCGACGTGCCAGCGCACGCGCCTCCGGCAGAATGCGCCGGTAAAACGGCAGGGCGCGCCTGAAGAGCTCCGAGCGGTTCCACACCACAAAATGGACCGCATGCCACCAGTGCATCTCCAGGTGAAACTTCCCGTACCAACTGTTGAACAGAAGGCCGGTTTCCGCCGGCGGCAACCGTCCCGCGCAATGCAACGCGGTGTTGTACTGGGACAGCACCACCCGCCGCTCGAGCTCCTCCGCCCGCGGATCCGTGCTCCCATCGAAATCCACCGCACCGCCCTCGGTCCAGAACCGGTTCCAGAACCGCGCAGCAGCCGACCACACCTCCGCCACGCGCGGCAGCCGCCGCGGGAACGCCTCCGGACTGAACCCCAACACAAACCGCAGCACGGGTCCCCGGCTCCTCAACACCCACTCGTGCGGCCCTGCCGGCTGCGCCTCCGCCCGGTCCTCCCACCGCCACACCACGTGATACCTCGTCTCATCCAGCACCCGTTCGAGCCGCAACCCGCCCGACCACTGTTGTTCCACCCGGGTGGTGTGGCGGTCCGGAACCGACCAGTCCGCCATGGCGACCGACGGCGACCCGTACGGAAACCGCAGCACCACCACCAGACTCCCGTCCGCCAGTGCACCCGACTCGATCTCCACCGCCAGCAAATCCAGCTCCGGATGACAACCGGTGCGCACCTGCACCGTGCGCCCGCGCCACTCAAACCGGCTCGTCAGCAAACCCTCCCACAGGTTCAGGTGCTGCTCCACGGCGCGAATCTCCTCCGGCGCAGGATGTCGCAACTCCGGTTGCCCCGCCGCAAACGCAAGCCGTCCCAGATGGAACCGATGTGGATTCTCCCGCAACCACCGGAACAGCTCCTCCTGGCCCTCGGCCCGGGTCGCGTATCCAACCTTTCGTCCGTAGGTGTCGAAGTCCTCGTACTGGAACTTTTCCGGGTCCAACCCCGACGGCGCGGGGATGGTGTGCCAGGCCCAGTCGGCCGTGGTGCACAGGGGGAACTCCTTCTCGCACGCTTCCGCCAGCGTCTGAAGGCCCGTGACATCTGCCGTGAACGCAAATCGGCCGTTGCCCACCGTCAACGCACCGAACGGATCAAACCGGGTGAACCTTGGTTCGTGTCGCCGAACGATGGCCCGGCGATCCAGTTCACCCGACCACGCGCGCCATTTCGGCAGAATCCAAACCCCCGCCGTCACCGCGGTCACATCCCGGAGAAACTCGCGTCGGCTCAAGCGGCTCATGACAGACCACAGGATGCCCTCGCAGGCACTTCCGTCCAGCCGAATGCGCCTCACGCGCGGCAGGATTGGGTCGTGTCCGCTTTTTCCGCGGTGGGGCCGAAGTGGCCCCGGCCTGCCGGACTTCCGTGGCTGCCGGCGACGCCCGGTCCTGCAGGCGCCACCCCGCGCCGGCGCTGGAAGGTTTGCGCACACTGGCGGCTGGTCTCCATGCCGACGGCGTGAGAATTGCACCCTTTCGGACGGATTCCGACGCGGACACGCCCCGCCTCCATCGGCTCTGCGGCACTCCCCGCCACGGCGCTGACAGGCCGGGCCAACACTCCTCCGCCGCCTGAACGGTTCGGAAGCTCCGGCACCGACCCGCGGCGGGGATTGTGATCTCGCCCGGGCCACACAGGGATCCGCGGACCTCCATGGTGCAGGGCCTGCCCGGTGCAAGAGCCGCCGGCGGCTCGTACCGGCCCCCGGTCCGGGGTTGCCTCCGGACCATTGCCGCCATTCGCGCTAATACTTATGATGCAGCGCATGAATGACGGCCACCGGTCTCGGCGCCCCGTGGGTCGGTTCCCTTTCCGGCTTTCACGAATCGCGCTCTTCGGTTTTCACGGACGCCGGTTGATCGGGACGGCTGCCTGTGCCGGCGCGGTCCTCCTCACCTGGGCTGGCTGTTCCTCCCTGGACACGGCCGTGGTGCAGCCGCCACGGATCGAAGGGGCGAATCTGGTGGGCAACACCGCCTGTTACGAGTGCCATACCAACCTGGTGCGCATGTTCGCGGCCAATGTCCACGCGCGGGTCCCCCTCCGGGTGCCGGGCACACAGGAACCGGCCGGCTGCGAACTCTGCCACGGTCCGGGCAGTCTTCATGTGGCGGCCGGAGGCGGTCGGGGGCGATTCATTCTCAACCCCGGCCGCGACCCGAACATCTGCCTGGACTGTCATCTGGATACGGAGGGTGAATTCCGCCAACCGTCCCGGCATCCGGTCCTCGAGGGCCGAATGAGTTGCAGCGCCTGTCACGATCCCCACGGTATGGACATCACCCGGCCGGCCGGCGGCCCGGGTTGGGCCCGGCTCAATGAAGCCTGCGCCGGTTGCCACGGCAAACAGGTGCGTCCCTTTGTTTTTGAGCACGAGGCCCTTCGGGAGGGGTGCCTTGTCTGCCATGAACCTCACGGATCTCCGCATGCAGCCCTGTTAACCGAGCGGGGGAATCACCTTTGTCTGCAGTGCCACGTTCAAACCCCGGGACCCGGTGTGAGTTCCGGACGCATTTTCATCGGGCAGGTGGACCACACCGATCGCCTGCGGATGGGTACCTGCTGGAGTGCCGGGTGCCACACGGCCGTGCACGGCTCCGATGTCCACCCACGACTGTTGTACTGACGATGCATTGCGCGGCCTCTGAACCTTGCTCTCGCGGTGACGTCATGGTCCGCGGAGTCGATTTCGCCCCGGCCCACTGCACGGTGGTGGCCACGGTCCTGCTCGTGGGTGTCGCGTATCTGGCAGATGCGGGCGAACCCGGCCCGGCGCCGGGGCAGGGCAGCATGCTGCCGCCCCCGGCCTCCCGCCCGGTGGATTTCCAGACCGATATCCGACCCATCCTGGACCGGTCGTGCCTGCGGTGCCACGGGCCAGAGCGGCCCAAGGGTGGCCTGCGGCTGGACACGCGCGATGGGATTCTGGCCGGCGGCGACGGTGGCCCTGTTGTGGTCCTCAGCAACAGTGCGGCCAGCCGCCTGATCCACGCCGTGGCTCGCTCGCCCGAAATTTCCGAGGACCTGTGGATGCCTCCGGAGGGCCGGGCCCCGGCCCTGACGCCGGAGGAAGTTGGTCTTTTGCGGGCATGGATTGATCAGGGGTTACCCGGGTCGGGCGGTCCTTTGGCCTCTGCGGACCGGGTCGAGGTCACTCTGGGCTTCGGTTGGAATGGCGGCTCCGGTCCGGGCAGTGTCTTTCGCGCGCGCTGGCAACAACCCGACGGTTGGAACGGCGGTGTTGAGGAGCTGGTTTGGACGCATGAGCCCTCTCAAGGTCCGCGTTTCACCCTGTGGGCGCGTGCACTTCGGGAGGAGACGCTGCTGCAAATGGACTGGTTGTTGCCGGACTGGGGCCGGGCCCAGTTCGGCGCCAGTGAGTATCGGTGGTATGGTTTGGATCGGGGCCACTGGCCCGTGGGCCCCGGAGTGGGGGTGGGTCTGCTCGACACCGCACCGCAGATGGACATCGGCCGGGCCTGGGTGATCTTCGACCTGGACCGTCCCCGGTGGCCGCTTCTGCGGCTCGGTTACGAACATGAATACCGCGACGGCACGCGGGCCCTTGACGGAGGGTCAGCGGCACCCGACGGCTCCTCCGGGCGCCTCCTCTGGCCGTCGTATGCAGCGTTGGACGAGGAGAGTCACACCCTGCAGTTTCGTGTGCAGCATCAGGTAGGAGAATGGTGGCTTGAAGACGAAATCCGGCTTCGGTGGACCGACCGTCAGGCCCTGCGGACGAACGCGTTGTTCAATCCGCCCGAATCCGGGGCCCGTTTCCTCACCCGGGTGCAGAAGTCCCAACGAGATTTCCAGGCCGCCAACGCCTTTCGATTCGACCGCCCCATCCGTCCCTGGCTGCGGGCCACGGGTGGATATCTCTACAGCCGGTACGATGGCGATGCCGCGGTTGCCCTGGATGAGGCACCGCTGAATCCGGCCCCGGCCGTTGCGCGGCGGTGGCGCAGCCCTTCCATCACGCTGGAGCACTCGGCCCATGTGGGCAACGTCAACCTGGTGGCGGGCCCTCAAGCGGGTTGGACGGTTGTCACGGGTGTGCAGACCGAATGGACGCGACATCAGGGGCTGGGCCGCGCGTCGTTTGACTACGAACTGGCCCCGGAGGATTGGTTTGTTCAGCCGACTCTCCAGGAGAGCGCGCGGGATCGTTTCGTCCTCGGCGAACGCGTCCGTCTCCAGTGGGATCGCCTGCCCCGCACCATCCTTTATGCCGAGGGCGCGGCTGAACAGAATACCACGGAGCTTTTCGAGGACCAGCCGGGCGGTGACGGCCCGTTCCGACGCGACACCGCCGCCGATGGCCGCGCCTGGGACGCGCGGCTGGGCCTGGAAACCACCCTCTTGAACCGATTCAGCTTCGGTGCTTCCTACCGCTGGCGTCTTCGACACACCGACTTCGAACATCGCGCGGACCTCATCCCCACCGAGTTTGGTGACTTCCCCAACCCCGGCTACTCCGCCTTCATCCGCGAGCGGCGCTCCCGCACGGACCAGGTCGAGGTGCGCCTGACCTGGCAGCCCGCCCTCCCGTGGCGGACCGCATTTCTGTACCGCCATCTCACCAGCCGGTCAGAGACGGCCACGGACGCCCTGGACGGTTTTGATCCCGTCACTTTCGAACCGGTACCGGGCTATTACACACCGGGCTCACGGATCCTGGGCGCAGAAGCGGACGTGCATGCCTGGACGTTGCAACTGGCCTGGCGCCCGGCGCGGCGTTGGTCGTTTCATTGGCAGGGCACGATGGAGGATCACCACCTGCGAAGTGCTCTGGATGACGAAGCTACGCTGCCGGCGTGGGCCGGACGCACCTGCCGGATGCGGTGGCTTGGCCGATGGTCCGTTGACGATCGGACCGATGCCGAACTTCAGTACGAGTGGGGCATGAGCGATTTCCACCGTGACACCGCGGCGACCGTCCTGCCCACGGGATTGTTCTGGCGGGAGCATTTGATCGCTGTGGGTATGCGGCGACGCTTTACCGACCGCCTCACCGTGGCTTTGCGCTACGGGATCTGGAGGTACGACGAACCCGGCTCCGGCGGCGCCAACGATGTTTTTGCGCACCTGGCCTGGATGAGCTTGGGGTTGCGATGGCCCTGAACGGCAGGGGGCCGGATTTCAGGGCCCGGCGGACGCAGCCCGGGGCGGGTACTCTGCCACACACCGGTCACCCACGAACAGCCCCAGCCGGAGCTGTTGTGCGTGTTCCAGCGGCAACGGTTGTCGGTACACGGGCGAATTCGCCCGGGGCGGCGTGCCGTCCCGGGTGTACCGCACCCGTGCGCGCGGTATGCGTGTGCCCGTCGGGGACGCCGCACCGGTTAGCACGCGCACCCCGTCGTCGCCGGCAACGGCTGTCAGGGCAAACACCACCACCGCCGGGCTTGCTGTCTCTGTGAGCAGCAGTCGCGAGGCCACGCCCGCCTCGGTGGGCAGGTCGGCTTCACCCACCAGTAGGGCCGGTCCCTGCAGGCCCCATGCAACCGGCTGGCCGTTGGTGGGTACCAACGTGCCCTGCGCATCCCGCAGCTCGGCATGGACAAAAACGGCGTCCTTGCCGCCGGACCCGAACGGAACCCCTGCCAGGTCGAACCAGACGTCCAACCGGGCCGGCGGCCCCGGCGTACGAACCTCGTGCGTTGCGGCCGCCCGACCCCCGCGGTACCCCACCGCCCGCAGTGTGCCCGGCACAAACTCCGTCAGCTCGAAAGTGAACGGTGGATGCCGCAGATGCGTGCTGACGCGGTCGTGATCCGGCCCGCGCCGGCCCAGTGACACGCCGTTGACCCAAAGTTCCACCTCCTCGCAGTTGCTGTACACCCGCACCCGGCGTGGCGAGTCCGGCCGATGATACGTGGCGATGAACACCAGCGGGCCCACGGGCCGACCCAAAACGGGCTCGTCGGGGTCCCGCTGGCTCCGGTAAAACCAGTAGCCGAACTTTGGCAGCCGGAAAATGTCCATGCAGCCGGAGGCTTCGATGTCGGGTGCGTAACCCCGGTTGTAATCGAACATCACCCAGAGACCGTCGGCGAAGGCCGTGGTTTGGAGGTTGTCATTGTGGGCCTCCTGGAAGTTGAGAGCCTGCTGGAGCAGACGGACCTCGCCATCGCCGCGCCGTTGCCGGCTGTTGCGTTCCTCGGGTTTCAGGTCCTTCCACAGGTGCTGTTCCAGCCCGGCGTTCTGGGCGTAGTATTCCCAGTCTCCGTATTCGCTGATCACGCACGGCACGTTGGTGATCCCCTTGCACCCGCCGTGTTGCCGCGCCTGCAGGAACACGTCGAACCCCGGTTGCCAGCCTGCGGTGTACATGCCGTCGCCCGGGTACTCCTCATGCGCGATGGCATGGGCCCGCTCGATGAACCACCGGGGCTGATGACTTTCGTTCAGGGAGACCTCCCAGAGCACGACGCTGGGATGGTTGCGGTCCCGGCGGATCATCTCCCGGATTTCGCGCAGTTTTTGCTCCACGAAGGCGGGATCGGGATTGAAATACTGCCAGCCCATCAGACAGTTCATCACCAGGAGGCCCAACTCGTCACAAGCGTCCAGAAAGGCCGGTGACTGCGGATAATGCGAAAGCCGCACGTAATCGAATCCGGCCTCCTTGATCTTGCGGGCGTCCCGCCACTGGGCGGCGTCGGGCACGGCGTAGCCGATCCAGGGATATTCCTGGTGCCGGTTCACCCCCCGCAGGAACATCTTCCGGCCGTTCAACCAGAAGCCGTCGGCGGTGATCCGGATGTGACGGATGCCGATCCGTTCCTCGTGGGCATCCACGACGCGGTCGCCCTCCACCAACTCGGTTCGGAGCCGGTACAGGTGCGGGGTGGTGGGCGACCACAGGGCCGGTTGCGTCACCACCAGTTCCTGCACGAAGGTTTTGTCGCAACCGCTGTCGAGCTCTGCCGGTTGCTCCGCCCGGGCCACCAACCAGCCCTCGGGATCGCGCAACTGCGTCCGCACGCGAAACGATCGGGCCACGGGGCTGGTGTTGCGCACGTGAGTCTGCACGCGGACCACAGCCGAGGTCTCGCTGACGTGCGGGTAGGTGACGAACACGCCCCCGCCCGCAGGTCGGTCCGCCAGGATCGGATCCGTGATGTGCAGCGGATCCTTGAAGGTCAACGTGACCGGCCGATACAGCCCGCCGTAAAGGTTGAAATCGAGGTCCCGCAGCGGTTTGGGACCGGTGATGGGGTTGTCCCGGTTGTCCAGGCGCACCGCCACCAGGTTGGTCCGACCCGGCTGCAGGAACCGGCTCGCGTCCAGCACGTACGGCAGGTAGCCGCCCAGGAACCGGCCGGCTTCCTGTCCATTGATCCAGATTCGGGCTTCGTTCATGGCGCCTTCAAATCGCAGGATGGCCACGCGATTGGAGGCCGCGGGCGGAACGAGGAACGATTTTCGATACCAACAAATCCCCTGCCACTGGGGCGCCTGGTTTCCGCACACCAACGCTTCCACCCGGGGCGTGTGTGGCAGGGTCACCCGCTCCCACGCCGCATCGTCGAAATCCATGCGTTCCGCGCCCGCGACATCGCCCCGGAAAAACCTCCAACCGTCGTTGAACGGTGCGGCTTCCAGTGGCACCACGGCCCACAGGCAGCCCAGCGCGGCGACGAATCCGGCAACAACAAGTCTCCGTGCCATGTTTCTCCAGTCTTGTGGGAACATTGCCTCCCCTTTCAACCCGCCGGGGTGATCAGTTTGCCTGCAAACGGTAAAACGCTGCCGGCCCCTCCAGCGGCAGCCGTGTTCGGTAGCCGAGACCTTCCTCCCATATCGGGAGCGAAACCGGCTGCCAGATACTGTGCGGCGCCAGGCTGGTGGTGCTGACCAGGCTCATGCCCGCGCCGCTCAGGGGCCATTCCAGCTCCAGGGCATCCGGTGCCCGCCGGGTCTCCAATCGCACCGGCGCGGTCAACCGCCCCAATGCCGCTGCCGCGGGCAGGACCTCACCCCCCGGGCCGAACAACGAACGCCGGTCAAACCCCGCCAGTCGATAGCCCGGCACCGACTGGTACTCGGCGCCCCACCAGAAAATGCCACGGCCCAGACCGCCCGGCACACCCTTGACCACCTCTGCCAGAGCACGCACGTATTGCACCTGTCCATTGGTGGTGGCGGGGATCCCCACCACGTCCGGACCTCCGGCAAACGGAAAGGCCGTCTCCACCACCACCACCGGTTTGCCGTATCGGGCTGCCGCACCGTGCAACGTCCGGCGCAGGTCCTCCAGGCTCCCGTGCCAGAACGGGTAGTAACTGAGCCCGATCAGGTCGTACGAGACGTTCTGCGCTCGCAACCGGTCAAAGAACCATTGCGTGCCCGACCAATCGCCGCCGCGGTCAATGTGGATCATGATGGCCGGCCCGCCGGTGGGTTGTACGTCCCGGATGCCCTGGATGGCCGAGCGCAACAACTGGCCCAGCCGCGCCCACTGCGCCGGCGTGTCGTTGGTGCCGCCCACATGGCCGTAGGGCCACAACATGCCCTGGGTGATCTCGTTGCCCACCTGAACGTACTCCGGCGCAGCCCCCGCCTGACGAAACGCCGTGATGACGTTGCTGGTGTACCGGCGAACCGTCAGCACCAGTTCCTCGAAACTCAGGTTGGTCCACGCCGAGGGCATCCGTTGCTTGCCCGGGTCGGCCCAGGAATCCGAGAAATGCAGGTCCAGCAGGATGCGGTGTCCGGCGGCCCGGGCGCGGGCTGCCAGGGGGAGGGTGTACTCGAGGTTGTTGATGGCGTTGTAGGGATCGGCCGCGGCCTGCTCGGCGCTGCTGGTGAACAGGCGCAACCGAATGCAGTTGATGCCCAGCTCGCGCAGAATCAGCAACGCGTCGGTGGCCGTGCCCTCCCTGCGGTACACTGCGCCGCGGTCTTCGAAGAACCGCAGATGCGACATGTCGGCACCGGCCAGAAACGGCAGGGACTCCGCCTGGTTTGTGAACGAACCGGTCGCGCCGCTGCAGGCGGTCCCGATCCATGCCAGACCCGCGATCCACGCCCTCCGCACCGGCCCCGCCGGAGCGGCGCGACCCTTCGCCGTTGTCGCACTGCCCTTCACGGTCCGATCAAGCGATAAAACCGCATTGCGCCCCCCGGAGGGCCCGACCACGAACCGGCGCCTTCCGTCTCCGGCACGTCCGTCCATGGTCCCTCCAGCGCGGGCGCTGTTTGCAGCCGCACCCGCGGCCCGGCTTCCCATTGCAGCTCCACCCTCCCGCTGTCCCGGACCTGCAGGGAGACCGGGCCCAGCGATGTCACGTTGTTTAGATAGGCCAACGGCAGTGACACGGCGTTGGTGTTGGCGAAGGTCCAGGTGCGGTCCCCTGTGGTTTCCCATGTGGCGCCGTTGATTACGAACTGATACAGCATCACGCTGCCCGGTGCCTGGTTGGTGGTCAGGAAGGTGCCGGTGTAGACGTAGGGGTTGGCGGGACTGTTGGTCAGTTGGAAGCCGCCCACCCAGGCGCCTCCGGGCGTGGTCAGGAACGACCCCCGGGCCTCCACGAAGTCCGTTTCCGGATTAAACCAACCCCGCGCCACCGCCACTCCCATGTGCACCGAGAATGTCACCGGAATGGGCACGGCGGGATTGGTCACGTCGTTGAAGTACACCACGGGCAGCACGATCGGTTCGTTGGTCATCACGAAGGTCCGGTTCGGTCGGCTCTCCCACATGCCGTCCATGATGAACTTGTAATTCACCGTGGCACCCACGCGGGCTGTGATTTCGAACGTGCCGGCCCACAACGCCTCGTTGGTGGGTGTGGGAGTCAACAGGTGCGTCCCCTGGTTGGCCCAGTCGTCTATGGCATCGCCGGACACGGCCAGCCTGCCCACGGCCGGGTCAAATACGCCATTGGCGATCTGCACGCTCATGTCCACCTGAAACGTGACCGGCTGGCGGTTGGTCACCACCTCCGTGATGTCATCGAAGTACACGACGTCCAACACCGTGTCGGAGGACGGGACCTGAAACCAGCGGTTGTCGCGGGTTTCCCAGGCAAAGCCGGTGCCGGCGCGCAACATTACAAACTTGTAATTCGGCCAGGTGCCGGCCGGCAAATCCAGTGTGATCTCCCACACGTCCGGGTTCGACGGATTGCGTACCATCAGATCCTGCGTGGTGCTCCAGTTGTTGAACGTGCCGGCCAGATACACCAGGTCGGTGTCCGGGTTGAACCGGCCCATGGCCATTTGCACGCTCATGTTCACCCGGAAGGTGACCTGTACGGCCGGTGCCCACCCGGCCGTGCCCCCCAGGATCATCAGGGTCCAGAGCATCAGGGTTTGTCGTTTCATGGTCTTGGCTCCTTGTCCTTGTGGATGCCGGGGCCCCTTCGGGCCCCTCGGGGTCTTCACTTTTCAGTAAAACGCCGTGTCCACGCCGGTGTACTGCCACTGGATCTGTTGCCGCGGCCGCGTCTCCACGTGTCCGTCGGCAAACCCGAGATTGACCGAGCGCAGCCGCCCGTTGGCCGAATGACCTGCTCCGGCCCGGTTGACGTCCCGCAGGCTGCCCGGCGTGAAACAGTAATCACTGATCACCGGCTGGGTTCGGGCCACCGGATCATCGGGCTTGACCGGCCAGCCGATGGGTTCCCGGCTTCGACCCGGGTCCGGTGAAGGAAACTTCACCGAGGGCGCACTGGCCAGCGGGCGTGGCACCCACCATGCATGCCGCAGGACGGCAAAGGTGCCGTTGTACAGCATTCCGGCGTAAAGGTTCAGGTCCTCCGGCGTGCTGATGGGGCGATTGTACCGGCGTTGGAACCAATCCTGGGCTTCCTGCCATTCCTGCGGTCGGACCGGACAAAACCACAGCGGCACCGTCAAGCCATACGGGGCCAGTGCCGGAATCATCTGCAGGGAGACATCCCAGGCGTTCTGACCCGAAACCCCGCCCACCGGGAAGGACGGCAACCGCCCCCGGGCATCGTCTCCGCTGTACATGGCGTGGACCACGCCCCACTGGCGGTAGTTGGAGGTGCAGTGGATCACCTTGGCCCGGAACTTTGCGTTCCCGAGGGCCGGTAACAACATTCCGGCCAGGATCGCGATGATCGCGATCACCACCAGCAGCTCAATCAGGGTGAACCCCTTTGCACCGGTCCAAGCCCGTTTGACCTCCCGCTTCGTGCGCATGGAACTGGCGCCTGTCACGTCGAACGGCCGACCTGGCGGCGCCTCCAGCCCTGCCACAATGCCCCGCCCAGCAACAGCAGCGCCCCCAACCCCGGCTCCGGCACCAGGGTATAGGTCAGGACATTGGCGCCGGAATCGTAGGGATCGTTGTTCCATCCCAACGGCGTGGTGCTGCCGGCCGCGTCCAACACCGAGTTGCCGTCGGAGGTCGTGTAAACGTCAAAGCGGAAGGTGTCGCCGATATTCAACCCCAACACGCTGAAGGGCAGGGCCAGCGTCACCGAGCTGGCGTCCGTCGCCACGGTCAGACCCGGGTTGGGCACGAGGTTCCAAGCCGACCCGTCCCAAACGCGCAGCTCCGCTCCGGTCCCGAAGTTCATCCAGCTGCCGATGAAATAGTCCATTCCACCCACGCTCATCGTGATCGGCTTGCCCCAGCCGTCCGGGCCGGTCGTGTTTCCGCCGGGTACCGTGTCCAGGCCGATCAGGTACTTGGCCCAGTCCACCGCCAGGGGATTGCCCGCCAGGTTGATGCGGAAACTCAAGGTGGTGGCGTCGTTGTCCACCACAACCGAGGTGATGTCCAGATAGCCGAATCCCGACGGCGTGAAATCGCCCGTTGCATCCGGGTATACCGAGGCGGCCAAACCCCGAACGGTGGCCGCTGACACTGCCAGGCTCAGCCAGAAGGTCGTTTTCATGGGCTTCAGTTTGCGACTTTACACGCGGTGTATGGCCCTGTCGGACCACTCAACGCCCACTTTAAATGGGCCGGGCACCGGCCGCCACCCTCACAAATGTATGGTTTTTTGGGCACTCCGGTGGGATTCCACCCTTCCGGCCGCCGAGGGGTTGGGCTGCCGGGTCCTGCCCACCGCCGGGCGCGCCCCTGCTTTCCCGAGGGCTCCCGGGCGCGAGGATGGATTTCCCTCATGCTGGGAGTGTGCTAGCATGAATCCGGGTCATGCACGAGGTGGGTTTGATGAGCGAGGCGGTGGAGATTGCGCTTCGGGAGGCACAAGCCCGGGGAGCCCGGCGCATTACGGCGCTGCGTCTCCGGGTGGGCACCCTCAGCGGGGTGGTGCCCGAGGCGTTGTCGTTTGCGTTTGATCTGGTCACTGCCCGCACAGCCGCCGAAGGGGCCCGCCTGGAAATCGAGTCGGTGCCGGCCGTATGGCGGTGCGTTGCCTGTGGGCGTGAATTTGGTGGCGAAGAACCGTGGCCGGCGTGCCCTCATTGTGGGGGTGCCGAGGCCGAGCTCCGGCAGGGCCGGGAACTTGAAATCGCGAGCATTGACCTTGTGTGAGGTGGCTTATGTGCATGGAATGTGGTTGTGGATCGGGCGGATCTCCGAGAATCCTGGGCGGGCCGGACGCAGCCGGACCTTCAACGCCCCACGACTCCGGAGGGCCCGGGGCCGGGCCCGCACCCGCTCCGCATCATCCCCACGAGCATCCGGAGCATTCACACCCGGCCGACGAACCGGCGGCCCACGAGCCCCACACGGTCACCCTGCACCGTTCTTTGCTGGAAAAGAACCAGCGTCGGGCCGAGCGCAACCGGGGTTACTTCCGGGCCCGGGGGTGGCTGGTGCTGAACGTGATGTCCAGCCCCGGCGCGGGCAAAACCACCTTGATCGAACAAACCGCAAAAGGGTTGCAGGGTCGGTTGCGCTGCGCCGTCGTGGTGGGCGATCTGGCCACCGATCTCGACGCGGCGCGTCTCCGGGCTGCGGGGGTGCCCACCGTCCAGGTGGCCACCGGTACCGTGTGTCATTTGGACGCGGACATGGTCCGCCGGGCGGTGCAGGAACTGAACCCGGACGGGCTGGACCTCCTGATCATCGAAAACGTGGGCAACCTGGTGTGTCCGGCCGATTTTGATCTGGGCGAGGACCTGAGGGTGGTGTTGCTATCCGTCACCGAGGGTGAGGACAAACCGCTCAAATACCCGCCCCTGTTCCATTCTGCGCACGTGGCCATCATCACCAAGAGCGACCTGGCAGAGGCCGCCCGGTTCAACCGGGCCGCCGCCCTGGCCAACCTCCATCGCATCAGCCATCACGCCCGGATCTTCGAACTGTCCGCGCGGACCGGGGCGGGGATGCAGGCCTGGCTGGACTTTTTGGTGGCCGAACACCGCCGGGTCCAAAACGAACCGTGGTGAGCCCGTGGTTTGGGGCCGAACCGGATCCGTCTTTCGCAGGAACCATCCACGTACCCTCATGGCCAGCCGGGCAAACACGCCTCCAAAAACCGCATCACGCTGTCGCCGTGGCGAAGGACCTTGACCTCGCGCCAAGCCGGCGTCAGTTCCAACCGGTCCCGGCGGGCGTGCCCCAGAATGAATCGTCCCCCCGGCCGCAGCAGCCGTGGCAGCCATGGATCGTCCAACAACCGTTGCGCTGCGGATTCAGATCGGGTTTGCAGGTTCTTTGGACCGTAGGGCGGGTCGGCCAGAATGAGGTCGAACGACCGCCCCGACATCACCAGCGGTTCGAGTGCCGCAAAGACGTCCTGAATCCGTAGTTCCAACGTTTCCGGGGGGAAGCCTGCCCGTCGCCAGTTCTCCCGCAGGAAGGAGGCATGACGGGCGGAGCGTTCCACACACACGGCCAGTCGTGCCCCCCGGCTCACGCATTCCAGACTCAGCGCCCCGGTACCGGCAAACAACTCCAGTACCTCCGCGTCCACCACCCGGTCTCCCAGGCTGTTGAACACTGCTTGTTTCACCAGGTCCGGCGTGGGCCGCACCGCCAGGCCCTTCGGCACCTTCAGGATCAAACCGCCTGCCCGGCCACCAATGATCCGCATACCGCCAGTATAAAGACCCCGGGGCGCCGCGGCACCTGCACTTCTTTCCCGACCGGGTCCCGGGCGGTTTTCGGGCGGAGCCGGATCCCTGCCGGCCGTTGGTTGTCCCTTTGGACTGGCGCCGAACCGACCTTGGGCCTATGGTTGCGCACCATGAAGCGGATATTCGTCGGGTCCGGTTGCATCCGGCCCTTGCTGTCTCTGGGGGCTCTGGTGGGTTGGCTCCTGGCCGGTTCTGTCCCGGCACAGGTCCCGGCCGGCACCGGCGCCAGTTTCGACGCGGCCTTGATGCGGCTTTTTGACGCGCACAAATCCTTCACCGCCGAGGCCGAATTGCGGGTCATGGACGCCCAAAAGCAGGACAAGGTGCTGTTGCCCATGCAATTTGCCGCCCGCGACGGCCGCTTCCGGACCGAGGTGGACCTGTCACGCATGAAAGGCAGCCAGGCCCGACCCGAACAGATGGGCATGGTCAAGCAGATGGGCATGGACCGGATCATCAGCATCACCCGGCCCGACACCGGCAAGATGCACATGGTTTTCCCCTCCGCCCGCGCGGCGGTGAATCTCGCCCTGCCGGCCGAGGAACGGGACGCGATGCAAAAACCACCCCAGCTGGAGCGCAAGGTCCTGGGCGAGGAAAAGGTGGACAATCATCCCTGCCGCAAAGAGCAGGTCACGTTGACCACCCCGGGCGGCAGGAAAACCGAGGTCACCGTGTGGCTGGCCACCGACCTGAAAGACTTTCCCATCCAGATTCAGACCACCGAGGGCGGTGACACCGTGATCGTGCGATACCGCAACGTGCAATTCCGTGAACCTGCCGCCGAGCTGTTCGAACCGCCGGCCGATTACACCGCCTATTCCAGCATGGAAGCCTTCACCGCCGGTCTGATGCAGAAGTTGATGAAGGAGGCGGGCCAGCGTTAGATTTCCCCGACCCCGTTGGAGTCACCCTGCTCGGGCCGGTTCCTGCACCGGGCCAACCGGCCCGGGGGTCTTCGAGCAATGCGGATTACGAGTCTCAACCCGGACACGAACATCGGTGCCAGCGGCTGGCTGATTGAGTTTGAAGGGCACCGGCTCCTTTTGGACGCCGGTATGCATCCCAAGTGGGAAGGACACCGCGCCCTGCCGCTGTTTCAGGCGGCTGGCCCCGGCGAGGTCGACGCCATTGCCATCTCGCATTGCCATCACGACCACGTGGGGGCCTTGCCGGTGGCCCTGCGGCATTTTCCCCACGCCCAGGTCCTCATGACCGAGCTCAGCTATTTCCTGATCGAACGGGTCCTGCACAACTCCGTCAATGTCATGACCCGTCAGCGGGCCGAGCTCGGCATCGCCGAGTACCCCCTCTATACCCATGATGAAGTGGATGAAATTGCCCCGCTGTTCCAGGGGTTTCGGTACAACCGGCCGGTGGAATGGACCGCTCACTCCCGAGGACGCGCCCGACGGGATGGTCCCACGCTGGAGTTCTTCGACGCCGGCCACACCCTGGGCGCCGCCGGCATCCGGGTCCAGGGCCGCCGCGAAACGTTGTTCTACACCGGCGACGTCTGTTTCCACGACCAGACCCTGCTCCGGGCCGCACGATTCGAAGACGTGGAAGCCGACGTGCTGATCATGGAAACCACCCGGGGCGGCCGCGGTACACCCGAGGGATTCACCCGCGAGGCCGAGATTGACCGGTTGATCGAGTCCATTCGCGCGGTCTTCAAGCGCCGGGGCAGTGTCCTGATTCCCAGCTTTGCCCTGGGACGCACCCAGGAAATCCTGGCCCTGCTGGCCCTTGAGATGGCCGGAGGCCGCCTCCGCCGACAACCGGTCTACATCGGTGGACTCGGCCGCGTGTTCACCGAGATCTATGACCTTCAGGCCCATCGAACTCACCGGCAGCACCACAACCTTCACCTCCACGAGGCCCTTGACCTGGTCGTGCTCGATCCCGAAGAAACCCGGAGCCTTTCACTCAACACCAGTCGCCTCTTCGTGGTCACCGCGGGGATGATGACGGAAAACACGCCGGCCCACGACCTGGCCGTCCGCCTGGCCCGGGACGAACGACACGCCGTGTTTTTCGTGGGCTATGCCGACCCGGACACCCCCGGCGGCCGGTTCAAGGCCAGTCGCAAGGGCGAGCCCTTCTTCTTCAGCCAACAGGTCCCCGAGCTGGTCCGGTATTGCGAAGTGGACGACTTCGACCTGACCGCCCACGCCGCCCGGGAAGACCTGCTGGACTTTGTCGGCATGGTGGATCCGCGCGTGGTGGTTCTCGGTCACGGAGACGAGACAGCCCGCCAGTGGTTCGCCGAACAGATCGCGCGGCGTTACCCGCGGATCCGCATTGTCCAGCCCCAACCGGGCGAACCGGTCGAACTGTGACAGTTGAAAGCCGCCGGGTCTTCCGGGGCCCAAACCTGCCGGTTCCCAGTATGCCGGCTTTCCCCTCTGGTTGGGCCGTGCGACAGAGTGGGCGACAGAGTAGGCGGCAGTTCTCGCCGGGTTTTTCCAACCCAGGACCCCGGGGGCGTGTCGACGGGCCGGGCCCCGGCGCCCGTCGCAATGGCTTGTGGCGACTCCGACATCCTGACTCATTTTGGACCCGGTCCGGCTCGTTAAACCGCCGAACGCATGCACAGGGCCATGGACGGGCCGGCAAATGACGGAGCAGGCTCCACCGAAAGAATCCCACCGGCGCATGGTTCAGGGCAGGGGGATTGTGTTCAGAGCTCAGGGACCACCGGGGCTTTGTCCTGCTCCAAAAGATCAGCGTCTCCGGTCGACCGTCGCCGGTCGCCGTTCGCAGCGGCAGGTCACCGTGCAGAGGCCGCGTGCAAGGCGGCTCACGGAGCGGAGTGAATTCGAATCTTATGACCGTTGCCACCCGGATCCAGGCAGACTCCAAATCCCGGGTCGTTCTAATGGTCTCGGGAGCGGCCCGCCGGTCTCCTGCGGCCTGCCGGTTACAAGAGTCGCGGTCGGCTGATGCCGGCCCATTCAGTAACTGTATCGAACCGCCACGCCCACCCGGTTGCGGTTGTATTCCCGGCCCTCGGCGTAGGTGGCCACGCGCGTCGAAACCTGGTTGACTGCCGTATCGTGGGTGTAGCTGCATTCGATTTCCCAGTGGTCGTGCAGCTTGTAACGCGCCAACACCCCCGGCGTCCAAATCCAGTCTTCGCGCGCCACCGGTGCCTGCCAATCCCCGATGTACAGGCTCAGACTCAGCGCGAGGGAAAACGAGTCGGTCAACCGATGCTGCCAGCTTGCCTGATAGAGAATGTCTTCGTAGACGCTGTGGCTGGTAAAGGCCGGCTGTTCGTAGCGGGTGGCCCGCAGTGTCACGGTATCCCGGGCGGTGGGCAGCACGGTCACCGTCGCATCCACCCAGTAGAGGATCTCGCTCTGGTGAAACGCCACCGGGGGATGATCCCAGTCGCGAATGTCGGGTCCTGCCAACACTGCCAGCTTCAGCCAGGACACCGGTGCACCTTCGAAACCGAGCAAGAAGCGGTGGTAATCGTTGGAATAGGGACTTGCCCGGCCCAGCAATTTCCCTTGGTGTTGATGCCCGAACCGGTAACCGACCACCCAGTGACCCCGGTTGCCCGCCGGGAGACCCAGGTCCACGCCGCCCTGGGCGTCCCAACGGTCAATGTAATTGTCGTAAATGAACCGGGACGGATCCGTGTTGGGCCGTTGGTCCGTGCGAAAATCATGCACGTACAATGCCGCCACCGGACGGACGAACCCGTTCCCCACCGGCACAGTGGCGCGCCACTGGCTGCGATACACCACTGCGTCGCGCCGGTCCCGCAGGGGAATACCCCCAACGCACGGGCAATCCCCGGGGCGCAAGGTCACCGGCCCGAGGTGACTGCCGTCAATGCCGAGCCACTGATGGCGCCAGTCCCACTCAAACCCGTTCCGGTGCCCGCCCAGCGTCAGGGTGGCCCGATGGGCCACATGATCCTCTGAAGGGGCATTGTGAAACCACTGAAACTCGGGCGCATACGAAGCAGAGGCATGCAGCAGATCCAGGGGCTGCCATTGGAGACTTACCGAGGGTGTGACCGAGGTGATCCAGGACTCGAACCGGGGCTGGCGCTCGGTCAGACCCACAGGACCGGTCAGACCCGGCGCCGGCGCGGTATCCAGAATGTACACGTTGTCATCGAAGACCTCCTGGACGGTCAGGGTCGTTCGCAGATTCAGATTGGAACCGACCTGCCAGGCGGCCCGGACACCGGGACCCAGCAGCAGCCCGAAGCCGAGGAGGATCTTCAACCACGCCGATAACCCTCCGCACGCATGACCTTTCCAATTTCCATGTCCGTTGCGTTTGAGATCAACCCCTGCCATACCCTTCGATCTTCCTGATGTTGACGGCCCGAACCGTTGGACTGCATGGACCGTCTCAAGCCGCCGCACGTGCGGCCGCAGCCGGAGGTGCGGCGGGCAGCCGCAGCGTCAACAGGGCTGCCAGGGCCAGCAACACTCCTGCAGTCACAAAAGACGTGGTGTAACTGCCGCCACTGTGGGCTGTGAGCATTTGCTGCAGTCGGGGCAGCACCAGCCCGCCAGCGCCCCACGCCGTGAACAACAGTCCGTAGTTCAGACCGAAATGTTTCAGGCCCCACAGGTCCTTGGAAAACGAGGGAAACAACGCCAGGTTCGCACCGTAATTGGCACCGATGCACGCCGCCACCAGCACCACCACCCATCCGGGTACACCCGCACCGGCTGTCACGGGTATCGCCACAAACATCAACAGGGCCTGCAAACCCAGCACCAGCGTCAGAGTCTCACGACGGCCGAGCCGATCCGACAGCGCACCAGCCAGGATCCGTCCTCCCGCATTGCCCACCGCCAGGATGGCCACCGCCAGAAAGGCCCAGTCTCCCATGCTCTTCCTGGCCATCCCGCTGATGCTGCCGATCACCATCAATCCCGCGCCGGCACCCACGAAATAGAGAAACCACAGCCACCAGAACCGGCCCTGGCGCAACATGATCCCGGGCGGTGTGCCCGCCGCCACGGCCCGGACGGGCGCGGAACCGCTCGTGCCGGCCGGCCCGGTCGGAGCCTCCGGCGCCGGCGGATTCACCAGGAGTTGGGCCAGACCACACACCATCACCACGAAGCCCAGGCCGAGGATCAGCATCGACCGCTGCAGACCAAAGTGCCCTAGCAAATACTGGGACAACGGTGCCAGGTACACCGGCGCCAGGCCGAACCCGGACACCACCAGGCCCGCCACCAGGCCCGTCCGTTGCGGCGGAAACCATTTCAAGGCCGGGGGCGTGGCCGAGGCATAGCCAAAGCCGATGCCCATTCCCACCAGAACTCCAAAACCCAGCAGCCACAGGGTGTAGTTCTGCGTGGTGGAAATCAGCACCATGCCGGTCCCCACCAACAACCCGCCCAGTGTGGCTGTCAGGCGCGGCCCCCAACGGTCCTGGCATCGCCCCGCCACGGTCATGGTCAGAGCAAAGACCAGACAGCACAGAGCGTAGGGATCGTTGAGCTGTTCGCCTTTCCACCCGAACTGCTGTTCAATGGCTGCTTTGAACAGGCTCCATGTGTAAAGGACGCCCAGGGCCAGGTTGATACCCATTCCGGCCAGGGCCACCAGCCATCCCCGCAGCCCGGGCCCCACAGTGGTGGACGAGGACCGTTCCATGGATCACGCCTTCGGAATGCTGCAATTGCCGGCGTCCCGACTGCAGCCACCGACACGCCCCTGCCCCTTCGGGCGGCTGCCATCTCCCACATCGAGCCGAGAGCAGGTAGCCCCGTTTGCGGACCCTCGATTGGAGACCGGGAGCGCCATCAGTTGCGCTAAATAGACGGAAGCGAACGATCCCACCCCACTTTCCTTGGCAAAAAGTGAACAACGTTTGGCCCCATCCCCGCTGGGCGGGGCGGGCGCAGGGGCGCGGGCAACCGACGCGGCCGCCTGGCCGGGTTTTCACACGGCGGTGTGGACCTGGCCGGTGTTGGGAGGGCTGAAAAACAACAACCCCGGTCGCTACCTGGGGCGGCCGGGGTGTTGAGGCCTTCAGCGGGCCCTGGGGATGGCGCGTCTTAAACGCGGCCTTTGACCAGAATCTCCACCACCGACGGATCGGCGAGGGTGGTAGTGTCGCCGATCTGGTCGGGTTGGCCCTCGGCGATCTTGCGCAGGATTCGGCGCATGATCTTGCCCGAACGGGTCTTGGGCAGCGCCGGCGCGAACTGGATTTTGTCGGGGGTGGCGATGGGCCCGATTTCCTTGCGCACGTGTGCGATCAATTCCTTGCGGAGTTCCTCCGAGGGTTCCACTCCGTCCTTGAGGGTGACGAAGGCGTAGAGCGCCTGGCCCTTGATTTCGTGGGGCATGGGCGCAACCGCCGCCTCGGCCACCTTGGGATGGCTGACCAGGGCGCTTTCGACCTCTGCGGTGCCGATTCGGTGGCCGGAGACGTTGACGACGTCATCCACCCGGCCCAGGAGCCAGAAATCACCATCCTCGTCCACCCGGGCACCGTCACCGGTGAAGTACACGTCCGGGTACATGGTGAAGTAGGTGTCGATGAACCGGTCGTGATCGCCCCAGGTGGTGCGGGCCATGCCCGGCCAGGGTTTTTTGATGCAGAGTTTGCCGCCTTCATTCGGCGCGCATTCGGTGCCATCGTCCCGCAGCACCACCGGTTCCACGCCAAAGAAGGGTCGGCTGGCGCTGCCGGGCTTCAGAACATGCGCCCCGGGCAGCGGGGTGATCATGTGGCCGCCGGTCTCGGTCTGCCACCATGTGTCCACAATCGGGCATCGTTCCTTGCCGATCACCCGGTAGTACCACATCCAGGCCTCCGGATTGATCGGTTCGCCCACCGAGCCCAGCACCTTCAACGAACTCAGGTCGTATTTGTTGGGCCATTCCTCACCCTGACGGATGAGGGAGCGGATTGCCGTGGGAGCCGTGTAGAACTGCGTGACCCGGAATTTCTCCACGATCTGCCAGAACCGGCCCGGGTCGGGATAGGTGGGCACGCCCTCGAACATGAGGCTGGTAAACCCGTTGGACAACGGGCCGTAGACGATGTAGCTGTGGCCGGTCACCCACCCGATGTCGGCCGTGCACCAGAAGCGGTCGTCCTCCTTGATGTCGAACACGTATTTGGTGGTGAGGGTCACATGCAGCAGGTACCCGGCCGTCGAATGCACCACACCCTTGGGTTTGCCGGTGGACCCCGAGGTGTAGAGCATGAACAGGTAATCCTCCGCCTTCATCCGTTCGGGCTCGCACCAGGCCGGCGCTTTGGCCATGAGTTCGTGCCACCACAGGTCGCGACCCCCGGTCCACGGAATCTCCGCCCCGGTCCGGCGCACGACCACGACCTTTTCGATGCTGGGGCAGTGTTTGAGGGCTTCATCGGCAATATGCTTCAGCAGGATCTGCTTGCCACCGCGCAGTCCCTGGTCCGCCGTGATGAGGAGCTTGCAGGTGGAGTCGTTGATCCGGCCGGCCAGCGCCTCGGCACTGAACCCCCCAAAGACCACGGAATGAATCGCACCGATCCGTGCGCAGGCCAGCATGGCGATTGGCAGTTCGGGGATCATGGGCAGGTAAATGCAGACACGGTCCCCGCGCCGCACCCCGAGGCCCTTGAGGACGTTGGCGAACTTGCAGACCTGCTCCAGCAACTCCTGGTAGGTGAGCTTGATCACGTCCTGTTCCGGCTCGCCCTGCCAGATCAGGGCCACCTTGTTGGCCCGGCCGTTGCGCACGTGGCGATCCAGGCAGTTCACCGATGCGTTGAGCTCACCATCCTCGAACCATGTGTGCCAGATTTTGCGTTCCCTGGTGTTCCAGACGTATTTCCGGGCGACGGTCGGTTTTTTGTACCATTCCAGGGCCGCACACTGTTCCAGCCAGAAACCTTCCGGATCCTTCACGGATCGCTCATACATCTGCCGGTACTGCTCGGCATTGATGTACGCCTGCCGCACAAAGTCCGGCGACGGCGGGAAGGTTCGGCGTTCCTGCAAGAGGGAGACAGTAGAAGTGGGAGTGCTCTGGTTGCTCATAAGCCACGTTTAGGTTGCCATCCAAGTTCGTGAGGAATCAAAGCACGCACCGCATGCCGGTGTCAACCCGGACCGACCGCTGCCCGCGCTTTTTTCACGGGCACGGTAAGCCGGCGGATCGGGAGCGGCGCCGATCCGCGTCCTCTGCCCGTCATAAGGGACGTTTGTCAGGCCCGGAATCGGCCCGGATCGGGGCACCAACAGGCCCCGGCCATGCTTCGGGTGGGTTTGGCGCTGATGCGCATGTGCCGGTCGGGCGTGGCCCGGGCGCGTGGAGGGGACATCCACCCGGTGCCGCAGGCCTTGTCGGAGGGTCGGTCCACTTGGTGTGTTCGCGACAAGATTTGCGGCCGGCATGTGGAGGCTGCCGGTTTGGACGCCAGGTATCCCGGAGCAAGGTCCTCCGACCCGGTTTTGTTCCGACTCCGACCCGGCCGGCGCAGCGGCAGTCCGTCGAGCGCATCGACAAAGCCGGATTCCGTTCCGGACAGTGAGAGGGCTTACGTGATGGGAGGGGGGTGCAGCGTACGGTGACCCCGCGGTGCGTTCTTTCGGATCTCATCCGGTGGCCGTTCCATCGAACCGGTGCCTTCCAAGCCGGGGAGTGCCCGTGCGTGCAAAAACCCCGGGGAGCTCTCCGGGGCCGTGCAAGGCGACCCTGCGGATTGAGTGTTGTTGAATGAGCTTGCGCGCCCGGCCGGCGAGTGACCGGAGGTTGGTGCTGGCACAATCCCCTGCCGTGCCCACGCCCTGCGGTTCCGGGGCTTGGGACCCGGCGGTCGGCTCGGCGGGTGCTGCGTGCATGGAAGAACCGCGGTGATGTGGCCGGCCGGGGCCGCGACCTGTTCAAAAACCCGGGCACTCGGCGAATTCCCGACACAACCCATCGCGCTTCGGCGCCGGGAGGCGTGCGGGGAAGGCGTTGGCGCAGGTTGCCACCGGCAACCTCACACATGAAACCGGAACAGGAGCACGTCGCCGTCCTGCACTTCGTAGTCCCGCCCTTCATGGGCGTAATGTCCCTGCTCGCGTGCGCGGCCCACCGAGCCCGCCTCGACGAGGTCCCGCCAGAAAACCCGTTCGGCGCGAATGAAACCCCGTTCGAAGTCGGTGTGGATCCGGCCTGCCGCACGGGCTGCGGGTGTCCCTGCCGGGACGGTCCATGCCCGTACTTCCTGGTCGTTGAAGGTGAAAAAGGTTCGCAAGTTCAGGAGCCGGTAGGTGGCGCGGATCAGTTCATGGGTACCCGTCTCTCGGATGCCCAGACTGCGCAAATACTCCGTCGCCTCCTCCGGGGTGAGGTCGGCCAGGTCGCTCTCCAACCGGGCGCAGACCACGACCGTTTCGTAGCCGTGATGTTCCCTGGCGTAGTCCCGGACGGCCCGGACGCGCGGGTCCGTGTCCAGGACGCCCAGTTGCTCTTCCGTTACGTTGGCCGCCAGGACGGTCGGCTTGGCGGTGAGCATGGGGCAGGCTGACAACATCGCCAGTTCCTCGTGGGTGAGCCCGCCGGTGTTGACCGGTCGGCCGGATTCAAGGTGGGTTTGGATCCGTTGCCAGAGGTGGTCTTCAGCGATGGCGTGTTTGTTCCCTGCGCGGACCTCCCGGACCAACCGGTCCCGACGGCGCCGCAACACCTCCAGATCCGCCAACACCAGCTCGGTCAGGACAATCTCGATGTCCCGCACCGGATCTGGCGTGCCGGTGACATGCACCACATTCGGATCGTCGAAACATCGGACGACGTGGACCAGGGCATCCACCTCGCGGATGTGGCTGAGGAACTGGTTGCCCAGCCCCTCGCCATGGGAGGCACCCCGGACCAGGCCGGCAATGTCCACGAACTCGATCGCCGCAGGGACCTTTGTTTGGACGCCCACCACGCGGGCCAGCTCGTCGAGGCGGGGGTCCGGGACGGCCACGACGCCCCGGTTGGGTTCGATGGTACAGAACGGATAATTGGCCGCGGGTGCCAGGTGGGCCCGGACCAGCGCGTTGAACAGGGTGGATTTGCCCACGTTGGGCAGGCCGATGATCCCTGCCTTCAGCATGCCGGCACTCTACTGCGGCTCGGGGCCTGGAGACAGTCCGAAACCGCGTGGCGATACGGGGCGCTTCACCGGGGCGGCCGGATCCACGTGGACGAGGCGGGTGAAGCGGCTTCCACGGCCTGGCGCATGACCTTTTTGAGCCGTTCGATGCCTTCGCCCAGACCGGCCGAGATGGCCAGCACCGGCGTGTGCGGCACCCGGCGTTTGAACCGTCGGAGGTTCAATTCGGCGGTCGGCTCGTCCATCTTGTTAGCCACCACCAGGCGCGGTCGTTCGAGCAGGGCCGGGTCGTACAGCTCCAGCTCCTCCAGGAGGTGATGGTAATCGTCCCAGGGCTGGCGGCCATCCGTTCCTGCCATGTCCAGGAGGATCAGCAGGACCTTGCAGCGCTCGATGTGTCGGAGAAAGGCGTGGCCCAAGCCGACGTTGCGGTGGGCGCCCTCGATCAGGCCCGGCACGTCGCACACGACCAGACGCTTGTAGTCCGGGTACTCCACGATGCCGATTTGCGGGTGCAACGTGGTGAACGGGTAGGGCGCAATTTTCGGGCGTGCACGTGAGATGGCCGTGAGCAGGGTGGACTTGCCCGCGTTGGGGTAGCCCACCAGGCCCACGTCGGCGATCATGCGCAGTTCCAGCAGGAATTCTCCCTCCTCACCGGGTTCGCCCGGCTGTGCAAACCGGGGTGCCTGTTGGCTGGGGGTGGCGAAGTGTTTGTTGCCCAAGCCGCCCCGGCCGCCCCGGCACAGAACAAACTCCTGGCCGTGCTCGGTCAGGTCGGCCACCAGCTCGCCCCGGACGGGTCCCGGGACCTGAACCTTTTCCACCAGGGCGGCCGCGGTCCGTTCCGGATCGGGCCGGCCTGCGTAGGGTAAAAGGGGACGTACCGTGGTGGGCAACCGGTTTGGCTGGTCCGGTTCTTCCCGGGTGGATCGTTGCGGGGGAGGGCTCAACCGCCAAACCAGCGTTCCACAGGGGACGCGGACGATCAGGTCGCGGCCTGACCTGCCCTTCATCCCTTTGCCCAGCCCGTGTTCACCGTCCTCGGCGATCAGGCGTGGCTGGTAGTATTGGGCGATCAGGTTGTTCAGGTCGTGGTCGGCCCGCAGGATCACGCTGCCGCCGTCGCCGCCGTCGCCGCCATCCGGCCCGCCCTTGGGACGAAACTTCTCCCTTCGGAAGGCCACGCAACCGCGGCCTCCGTGACCTGCTCGGGCGTAGATTTTGACCTCGTCAACAAACACCGGATGATCCTGATGCCTTGATCGTGGCTGCGCGGCCGATCCGCGGGCATCGGTACGACCGGCCGCGGAGCCGCGCTTTACCCCATTCGGGTTTCGACAAGAAAAAAGGCGAGGCAAACCGCCTCGCCGGCAGTGTGATCCTTTGGAACCCGGGTCAATTGCCGGCGGGGGCAGCCGCTGCCACGGCTTCCTCGGCCACTACATTGACCCGACGACCGCCCTTGTCAAACACCACCCGACCCGGTTTCAGGGCGAACAAGGTCCAGTCCCTGCCCACGCCCACGTTGAGCCCGGGGACGAACTTGCTGCCCCGCTGCCGGACCAGGATACTGCCGGCGGTCACCCATTCGCCGCCAAACGCCTTTACGCCGAGGCGTTTGCTGTTGCTGTCCCGACCGTTCCGGGTACTGCCCTGACCCTTTTTGTGTGCCATAACCCGTTCCTCAAGCCTTGATTTCCTTGACCTTCACTACGGTCAGTTCCTGCCGGTGCCCCTGGAGTTTGTGGTAGCCTTTGCGGCGTTTCATCTTCCAGATGATCTTCTTTTCGCCGCGTTTATGGGCCACCACTTCGGCCACCACCGCGGCGTCCGCCACGGTGGGCGTGCCCACCCGGACCTGACCGTCCAGGTTGAGGAGCAACACCCGATCAAACGTGGTCGTCTGCCCGGCTTCCACCGGCAGACGCTCCACCTCCAGGGTGTCGCCGGCTGTCACCCGATACTGTTTGCCACCCGTTTCGATGACTGCGTAGCTCATGGTATGTCCCCGTCACAGGGGCCCAACATTTGACCACAACTCCGGGATTCTGTCAACCGGTTGAAATCGTGTGTGGCGCCCGTGCTGTCGGCAACGCTCGGGTGCCGGGTCGGGGCGGGGGTGCCCATCTGCCGCCCGGGGCGGCGGAAATCAGGGGGTAGGGTTGCCGGGTCCGTTGGTGCCGACGCCGCTCGGGGTTGTACCCTGCGGGGTCACCGCCGGGGCTGTGGGTTCCGGGGCAGCCGGTGCGTTGGTCAACCCGGTGGGGGTTGTCGTGGCGGCCGGCAGGGGCGTACCGGATTCCGGCAGGAGCGGCGCGGTGGTCCGGGTCTGGAGCTGTTGCTGGAACTCGCGTGTGGAGCGGCGGTGATACGCGCTCTGCAACAGGCCCAACCCGATCGTCAGCACGAAGAACAACGCGGTACAGTACTTCGTGACGCGTGTCAGGACCGTGCCGGTGCCCGCCCCGAACAGTGCGTCTGTGGCGCCGCCTCCGAAGGCCAGTCCGGCTCCGGCCTCTTTTTTGGGCAGCTGGATGAGCACCAGCAGGATCAACAAGAGGCAGTTCAACACCAGGATGAACGTCAGCAAACCGATGAAAAAGCCCATGGTCGCAAATCAGATTGAGTTTTTGACGATGTCGGCGAAGCTCCGCACTTCCAGCGAGGCCCCGCCCACCAACGCACCGTCCACGTCCGGCAGGCACATCAGGTCGCGGGCATTGGACGGCTTGACGCTGCCACCGTACTGGATCCGCACCCGTCGAGCGACGGTCTCGTCATACATCCCGGCCAGCAGGCTGCGGATGAATGCATGAGCCTCCTGCGCCTGTTCCGGGGTGGCGTTGCGGCCCGTACCGATGGCCCAGACCGGTTCGTAGGCGATGATGGTTTCCAGCATTTGATCCCGGGTCAGACCGGCCAGACTTCCGCGGACCTGGCGTTCCAGCACGGCCCTGGTGCGGCCCTGTTCCCGTTCTTCCAGCGTCTCGCCCACGCAGATGATGGGTTTCAACGCGGCGGCATGGGCGGCACGGGCCTTCCGGGCCACCCATTCGTCCGTCTCACCGAAGTAAGTGCGGCGTTCGGAGTGCCCCAGGATGACGTAACGGACCGAGAATTCCTTGAGCATGAAGGCGGCGATCTCGCCCGTGTAGGCGCCCGCGGGGTTTTCGTTCATGTTCTGGGCGCCGAGTCGGATGTTGGAATCCAGCAACAGCTTGGACACCTCGCAAAGTGCGGTGAATGGCGGGCAGACCACGAGGTCCACCTCCTTGACGCCGGACAACTCCAGTTTGAGGCCCTTGACCAGGTCCACGGCCTCGGCCACGGTTTTGTTCATCTTCCAGTTGCCGGCGATGATCAGTTTGCGTTCCTTTTCCATGCGAATTCAGCCGGATGGGTTCCCTGCGTGCTGGGGTTCAGTGGTGCGGGGGGTCGGCGTTTGTCAACCGCAGCAGCAACAGCAACCGCCACCGTCAGCGGGCCGGTCCGTCAACGCCGCCACACCGGGCAGTTCGCGGCCTTCCAGGAACTCCAGGCTGGCTCCGCCGCCGGTGCTCATGAAGGTGACCTGGCCGGCCAGGCCCGCCTTGTTCACGGCTTTGACACTGTCGCCGCCGCCGATGATGCTCAGAGCTCCGCTGGTCTGGGTGGCTTGGGCAACGGCGTGTGCGATGGCGTTGGTACCGGCGGCGAACTGGGGATTTTCGAACAGGCCCATGGGACCGTTCCAGAGGATGGTCCGGGCACGCGCGATCACGTCGCTGTACGCCTTCACGGTGGCCGGACCGATGTCCAGGCCCGCGGCGTCCGGCGGGCAGTTGGGGTCCGTGTTCACGCGCGGGTTTTGGTACTCGATGACGGGCCGGCCTTTCTTGTCCACCTTGCCGGTTTCGACGGGGGTGGCCACGACATCGTCCACGGGAAGGAGGAACTGGACCTTGCGTGTGGCGGCCTTGTCCAGCGCGGCCCGTGCCACGTCCACCTTGTCCGGTTCGACCAGGGATTTACCGGTCTGATAGCCCTGGGCGAGCCGGAAGGTGTAGGCCATGGCGCCGCCGATCAGGATGGTGTCGGCCTTTTCCAGCAGCCGATCGATCACCCCGATTTTGTCCGAGACCTTGGCGCCGCCGAGGATGACGACGAAGGGGCGGGCCGGGTTTTCGAGTTCATCGCCCAGGAACTTGAGTTCGCGTTCCATCAGCAGGCCGGCGGCGCACAATCCGCCGCGGCGGGCGATGGCGCGGGCAACCCCCTCGGTGGAGGCATGCGCACGGTGGGCCGAGCCGAATGCGTCGTTCACGTACACATCCGCCAGCGCGGCCAGTTTTTCGGAGAAGGCCGGGTCGTTGGCCTCCTCTTCCGGATAAAATCGTACGTTTTCGAGCAGCAGAACGTCTCCGTCTTTGAGGGCGGCGACGGTTTGTTCGACCTTGGGCCCGATGCAATCGTCCACGAAGGCAACCGGCCGGCCCAGCAGATCGGCCAGGCGGGCCGCCACCGGACGCAGCGACATGGAGGGTTCCCGTTTGCCCTTGGGCCGGCCCAGGTGGGAGGCCAGAATGAGACGGCCGCCCTTTTCGATGAGCAGCCGCAATGTGGGCAGGGTTTCGCGGATGCGGGTGTCGTCGGTGATGACCATCTGCCCGTCCCGCTCCTCCAGCGGCACGTTGTAGTCCACCCGCACAAACACGCGTTTACCGCGTACGTCCAGATCCCGAACCGTCAGTTTTGCCATATGGATTCCCTCGCTTACAAACCCGGAGTGCGTAGATTAGGAGACCCGGCGGAGCTGTCAAAGTTATTTCGATTGGCTGAAGGTGGCCTCCTGAATCCTTAGCCAGCCGTTGGGGCGGGGTGCCAAACGATGTTTTCGAATCGGAGGAGTCTCTGAACGTGATCTGGGAGGGCTCTGGGGCCCATCGGTGAGGCCTGTGTGGCCGATCTGGGAGGGGTCGCCCGGGCGCCGGAAGGGCCGCAGGGCCGTGCCAGGGTGGTTTTTTTCCAAGATGCGGGCATGCTCCGCCCTGGCCGCCAGGGCGCTCGGCGGGTGCGGGGTTCGTGCCGTGGCTCCAGTTTAGCCGGAGGGCACCGCCGCTTCCGCCGCCACGGCCCGCCACCA
>NZ_JAAKYA010000018.1 GCF_011044775.1 Limisphaera ngatamarikiensis
CCACCCGACCCCACCGTCCCACCCCCGACCGAGTCCCTCCTGCACGCAGAACTGGAACAAAAAATCGAGGAAGCCCTCGCCGACCTCCCCGAAAACCAGCGCACCGCCATCCTCCTTTGCCGCCAGGGCGACTGGAGCTACGAGGAAATCGCCGCCGTCCTCGGTTGCTCCCTCTCCGCCACCAAATCCCTCATCTTCCGCGCCCGCGAAACCCTCAAACGCCGACTCAAACCCTACCTCAAAACCGGCGAATGGAACCCCTGAACACACCCCGCCCACCACCCATCCCACAACCGCCGCCAGCCCGCAACCGCACCCCAACCCCCAGTCCGGCCGCCCACCGACACCCCCAACCACATCCGCATTGTGGCGCCACCACCGCCCGGGCAACCTGATCCCATGCGTCTCATACAGGAACCGTCCGCCATGCAACAACTGGCCCGCCGCTGGCAGCGCCGGGGTATCCGCATCGCCTTCGTCCCCACCATGGGGTACCTCCACGAAGGCCACCTCAGCCTCATCCGCGTCGCACGCCGCCACGCCGGACCCCGCGGCAAAGTCGTCGTCAGCATCTACGTCAACCCCACCCAGTTCGGCCCCCACGAGGATTTCACACGCTACCCGCGCGACCTCAACCGCGACCTCCAGCTCTGCCGCGCCGAGGGCGTGGATGCCGTGTTCGCACCGGACGACCAGGCCATGTACCCGGGCCTCTCCGAAGGCCGCTACTCCACCTACGTCGTCGAGGAAAAACTCTCCAACCTCATGGAGGGCGCCTCCCGACCCGGCCATTTCCGCGGTGTCACCACCATCGTTGCCAAACTCTTTCACCTCGTCCTGCCCGACATCGCGGTCTTCGGCGCCAAAGACTGGCAACAGGTCACCATCATCCGGCGCATGGTCGCCGACCTCAACTTCCCCGTGCGCATCGTCGTCGCACCCACCGTCCGGGAACCCGACGGTCTGGCCATGAGCTCGCGCAACACCTACCTCACCCCCGAAGAACGACAGCAGGCCACCATCCTCTTCCGCGCAATCCAGTTTGCCCGCAACCGGGTCCGACAACGCCCCACCCCCGCCGGCCAGCTCCGCCGCGCCGTCGCACGCCTCGTGGCCAGCCAACCCTCCGCCCGCCTCGATTACGTGGCCTTCTTCGACTCCGACACCCTCCAGCCCGTGCACACCGTCCAACCCGGCACTCACATGGCCCTGGCCGTCTTCATCGGCAAAACGCGACTGATCGACAACGATCGACTCTGACAGCACAACCCCGGGCCCAATTCCATCCGCATCGCAACCAAAACCCGTCCCTGCTACAATCCCGGACCATGGAACGCTACGATTACCTCGTCCTCGGCAGCGGCATCGCAGGCCTCATGTTCGCCCTCAAGGTGGCACCCCACGGCCGCGTCGCCATCGTCACCAAAAAAGATCGCGCCGAATCCAACACCAACTACGCCCAGGGCGGCATCGCAGCCGTCACCAGCCGGGAGGACTCCTTCGAACTCCACATCCGCGACACCCTCGCCGCCGGCGCCGGCCTCTGCAAACCCGACGTTGTCCGCACCGTCGTCGAAGAAGGGCCCGCCCGCATCGCCGAACTCATCGAACTGGGCGTCCAGTTCACCGAACGCGAAGTCCCGGGCGAAGACGGCGGGCGCGAGCTCGATCTCGGCCGCGAAGGCGGCCACAGCAAACGCCGCATCCTTCATGCCCGCGACATGACCGGCCGCGAAATCGAACGCGCCCTCCTCCGCGCCGTGGCCGCCCGCCCCACCATCACCCTCTTCGAAAACCACTTCGCCATCGACCTCATCACCACCCGCAAACTCGGCCGCCCCGGCCCCAACCGTTGCGTCGGCGCCTACGTCCTGGACAAACTCACCGGCCAGGTCAAAACCTTCGCCGCCCCCGTCACCGTCCTGGCCACCGGCGGCTGCGGCAAGGTCTACCTCTACACCACCAACCCCGACATCGCCACCGGCGACGGCGTCGCCATGGCCTACCGCGCCGGCGTCCCCATCGCCAACATGGAATTCATCCAGTTCCACCCCACCTGCCTCTATCATCCCAAGGCCAAATCCTTCCTCATCAGCGAAGCCGTCCGCGGCGAGGGCGGCGTCCTCAAAACCCTCGACGGCGTCGAGTTCATGAAAGACGTCCACCCCCTCGGATCACTCGCCCCGCGCGACATCGTCGCCCGCGCCATCGACAGCGTCATGAAACGAACGGGCGCCGACCACGTCCTGCTCGACATCACCCACAAACCCGCCCCCTTCATCATCCAACGCTTCCCCAACATCTACGAAACCTGCCTCCGCTACGGCATCGACATCACCAAGGAACCCATCCCCGTCGTGCCCGCCGCCCACTACCAATGCGGCGGCGTGGTCGCCACCGTCGACGGCGTCACCGAGCTGCCCGGCCTCTACGCCATCGGCGAGGTCGCCTGCACCGGCCTCCACGGCGCCAATCGCCTCGCCAGCAACTCCCTCCTCGAAGCCCTCGTCTGCGCCCACCGCGCCGCCCAACACGCCCTGCGCGCCGACCTGCCACCCGTCGACTTCGACATCCCCCCATGGCAAACCGGCAACGCCACCAACCCGGACGAACTGGTCGTCGTATCCCACAACTGGGACGAAATCCGCCGTTGCATGTGGGACTACGTCGGAATCGTCCGCACCACCAAACGCCTCCTCCGCGCCCAAAAACGCCTCGCCAACCTCCAGCAGGAAATCCAGGAATACTACTGGAACTTCATCGTGACACCCGACCTCCTCGAACTCCGCAACCTCGCCACCGTCGCCGAAATCATCGTTCAATCCGCCCTCCAACGCCCCGAAAGCCGCGGTCTCCACTACACCCTCGACCATCCCAACCCCGACCCCGCTTGGGAACAACGCGACACCATCATCCGCAAACCCTGAACCCCTAACCACGGTCCCGAACCGACACCCACTTAACCTGCACTTGCCCGGGCCACACCGCTCTCCCACGAGAACACCGCCCCGCCAGGCCTTCCGAAACTTAAAAAGCCCGGCGAGCTCCATCGCCGGGCCTTGGAATCAACTCTCCCAACCTTTCCTGTCTCCCCGGGCCGGCCCTTCAGGTCCCACTCACACAGCACCCGACCGGCCCGGGTGGCAGAATCACCGACGGTCACGGTTCCGATTCCCGCCACCTCCGCCGCGGCCACCCCGCGACCGACGCCCCCCATGCCCATGCTCGGACCGGTGCCCACGCTCACGCGACTCCTGCCGGTGCTGCGGCGAACGCTCAGCCGACCGGCCCCCGGCACTCCCATGACCACCCCCGCCCGAAGCCCCCTGGGTCTGCGACGGTGCCGAACCCGCCGACTGCGCCTGCTCCCCACCAGACGTGCCCTCCGCCACCGCCGACGCGGCCGCACCCTCTCCGGTCCCGCCCCCCTGCTGAGCCGCCATCTGCGCATCCCGCTCGTTCATCGCCGCCTTCCGTGACAGGCGCACCCGACCCTTCTCGTCCACACCCAGCACCTTCACCCAAATCTCATCGCCAATCTTGACAATGTCCTCCGTCTTCTTGACCCGGAAGTTCGCCAGCTCGCTGATGTGGACCAGGCCGTCCTTCCCCGGCAAAAACTCCACAAACGCACCGAAGTCCTTGATCGTTACCACCTTGCCACGGTAGATCTTCCCCACCTCGGCCTCCGCCGAAAGGGCCTCGATCGCCTCCCGGGCAATCCGCATCCCCTCCTCCGACACCGAGTAAATGCGCACCGTACCGTCGTCCTCGATGTCAATCTCGCAACCCGACTCGTCCACCAGCTTCTTGATGTTCTTGCCGCCCGGGCCGATCAGCGTGCCAATCTTCTCCGGATCAATCTTCAACGTCAAAATCCGCGGCGCATACTTGCTCAGCTCCGGACGAGGCGCCGACAGCACCTTGTTCATCTCCTCCAGGATCGCCAGACGCGCCACACGCGCCCGTTCCACCGCCTCCGCAATCACGTTCAGCGGCAAACCGCGCAGCTTCAAGTCCAGCTGAAAACCCGTAATCCCGCGATCCGTGCCCGCAATCTTGCAGTCCATGTCGCCGAAGTGGTCCTCGGCTCCAATGATGTCCGTCAGCAACTGATACCGCGCCAGCCGACCCTCGGCGTCGTACTCCGTCACCAGCCCGATGCTGATCCCCGCCACGGCCCGCTGCAACGGAATGCCCGCATCCATCAGCGCCAGCGAGCCCCCGCACACCGTGGCCATGGAGGTCGAACCGTTCGACTCCATAATCTCGCTGGTCACACGAATCGTGTACGGGTAGTCGTCCAGGGGCAGCAACGGCGCCAGCGAACGCTCCGCCAGGTTCCCATGCCCGATTTCACGCCGACCCGGACCCGTAATCCGCCCGGTCTCCCCCACGGAAAAATTGGGGAAATTATAGTGCAGGATGAACCGCTTCTCCGTGGCGCCCCCCGTGTACGCGTCAAACTCCTGCGCGTCCTCTCCCGTACCCAGCGTCGCCAGCACCATCGCCTGCGTCTCACCACGCGTGAACAAGGCCGAACCATGCGCACGCGGCAGCAGACCCACCTCGCACGAAATCGGGCGGATCGCATCCATCGCCCGGCCATCCATCCGCTTGCCCTCATTCAACACCAGACCCCGAATGGCCGCATGCTGGATGTGATACCGCACCTCGTTCTTGACAAAGTCCGTCACCTTCTCCGCCCCGAACTCCTCCAACAGCTTCTGCTCCACCTCCTCAAACAGGGCGTTCACCGCCGCCTCCCGCGCCAGCTTGCCCGGCGTCAGCAACGCCGGCACCACCCGATCCCCGGCCAGCACTCGCGCACGCTCCAGAATCTCCTCCGGTGCCTTCAGCAGCGTGATGCTCCGCTTCGGCTTGCCGGCCTTCTCCGCCAGCTCCTTCTGCGCTGCAATCAACGGCTGGATCGCCTGATGCCCAAACTCCAGGGCCGCCAGAAAATCCGACTCGCTGATCTCCCGGGCCGACCCCTCAAACATGATCAGCTCCCTCTCCGTCCCCACGTACACCAAATCCAAATCGCTCCGCTCCAGATCATCATGCGTGGGGTTGACCACAAACCGACCGTTGATCCGGCCGATCCGCACCGCCGCCACCGGCCCGTCCCAGGGAATGTCGCTCACCATCAACGCCGCCGAAGCCCCATTCACACACAACACGTCCGGATCGTTCTGCCCGTCGGCGCTCAACACAATCGCCTGCACCTGCACCTCGTTGAACCACCCCTTCGGAAACAAGGGCCGGATCGGCCGGTCAATCATCCGGGACGTGACAATCTCCTTCTCCGTCGGCCGACCCTCCCGCTTGAAATACCCGCCGGGGAACCGCCCCGCCGCCGCCGCCTTCTCCCGGTAATCCACCGTCAGCGGGAAAAAGTCGGCTCCCTCACGCGGCTTCGTGGCCGCCACCGCAGCCACAATCACAATGGTCTCCCCCAACTGAACCGTTACGGCGCCATCCGCCTGCTTCGCAATCTTGCCCGTCTCAATCGTAATCGGCGCTTCGCCCACCAGGGCGGTCACTTTCGTATGCATGTCCCAACTCTTCCGGCCCCGACTGCCGCCGAGAAACTTCAATCAAACCCGAACAAACCGCGGATCCGGAACTGATTGAAATTGCCCGCCGGCAACGGGGCCTCTCTCCGGCACGGTGGCTTCCTCCTTGCCGCCTTCCGGGACGACCGTGCCTCCCATCCCGAAGACAGCGGGCCGTGAAACATCAAAACCCGTGCGTCCCCATGACGCCCGGGCCGACCCTTTCGAACACAACGGTTTAATGGCGCAAACCCAGCTTCTGGATCACGGCCACGTACCGATCATACGCCGTCCGCCGCAAATAATCCAGCAGACGCCGTCGCTGGCTCACCATCATCAACAACCCCCGACGCGAGCTGTGATCCTTCTTGTTCCTCTCCAAATGCTCGGCCAGATGGTTGATCCGCTGCGTCAAAAGCGCTATCTGCACGTCCGCCGACCCCGTGTCGCGCTCGTGCAGCTTGAAACTGTCGATGATCTGCTTCTTCGATTCCATATCGCTGTTTAATCCGCCCGTAACCTATGCCGCCCTTGCACCCCCTGTAAAGCCCTTTCCCCACCCCGTACCACACCCCTCACCCCCGGCCACGACCCCCGCGCCCAAACAATTCCATCTGCGGCACCGCCAAAAACCCAAACCGCTTCAACAACCGCAACGTCTGAAACAAATCCGACTTCACATAATTCCGATTCGGCTCCACCACCTGCACCAGCTCCAACAAGATCGTCCGCAGCGGCAACACCCCATCCACCCCACGCCGCCGCAACATCTCCACCGTCTCCCGTCGCTCCCCCTCATCCCGCGGCAGACCCGAAATCACCAGCAACCGATACGGCACCGGCTCCGCACCCAACCCCCGCAACGCCCGCCGCCACGCCGCCGGCTCCACAAACCGCAAAATCTCCGGCACACTCCGCAACCGCGCCGCACTCAACACCTCCAAATGCCAGCCCCGAACCCCCACCACCGCACGCCCCAGGCGCCGCACCGCCGCCGAATCCATCACAAACGGCAACTCGCCCTCCCCACCCTCCGGCTGGGGATGCACCACCCAAAAATCCCCATCCTCCACCTCCCGCCGCGCCGGCGTCACATACTTCCGCTCCTGCCGCACCAAAAACCCAAGGTGCTCGAAATACTCCCGAACCATCGTCTCCACCACGCCGGCCATCGCACCAACCCTCCCCCTACGAACCCAGCACCTCCCGCACCAACCCCTCCTCCACCACATGCCCCCACTCCGCACAACCCAACCCGCGCAACAACACAAACCGGATCCGCCCGTCCCGCACCTTCTTGTCCAACCGCATCGCCCCCAACAACCGTTCCACACGCCGACCCGTCCACCGCACCCGCGTCGGCAAACCCGCCCGCTCCAGCAACCCTTCCAACCGATCCCGAACCTCCCGCGCCAGTCCCACCACCCGACACGACAACTCCGCCTCCAACACCTGACCCACCGCAATCGCCTCCCCGTGCAACCACCGACCATACCCGGCCACCGCCTCCCACGCATGCCCGATCGTATGACCAAAATTCAAGATCTCGCGCCGGCCCCCCTCCACCTCATCCTCCGACACCACCTGCGCCTTGATCTCACAACACCGCGCCACCACCTCCTCCAACACACCCGCATCCCGACTCAGCAATCCACCCATCACACCCTCCAACCGCCCGAAAAACGACCCATCCGCAATCGCACCATACTTGATCACCTCGGCCAAACCCGCCCGATACTCCCGCTCCGGCAACGTCCCCAGCGTATCCAGATCCGCCACCACCAGCCGCGGCTGATAAAACGCCCCCACCAGATTCTTCCCCGCACCCAGGTTGATCCCCACCTTGCCCCCCACCGAACTGTCCACCTGCGCCAACAACGTCGTCGGCACCTGCACAAAAGGCACCCCGCGCAAATACGTCGCCGCCACAAAACCCGCCAAATCCCCCACCACACCCCCGCCCAGCGCAACCACCAACGAACGACGCTCCAACCGCGCCGCCGCCAGCGCATCATGACAACGATGCACCACCTGCCACCGCTTCGATCCCTCCCCCGCAGGCACCGTCACCGCCACCGGCTCCAAACCCGCCCCCTCCAAACTCCCCATCACCCGCCCCAAATAATGCCCCGCCACCCGCTCATCCGTAATCACCGCACAACGCCGGCTCACACCCAAATCCCGACACCACTCCCCCAGCCGGGCCAGCAAACCCGACCCCACCCGGATCTCATAACTCCGCTCACCCAACGAAACACAAACCGTGCGCACCCCGCCAACATAGAACCCCCCACTTCCAGCTGTAAAGCAGCCACCACCCCAAACCACCCACACCCGCCCCCACCCCGGGCCGGACCTCCCCGGACCTCCGAAAACTCGCCCCACCCCGCAACAACCACTAAAAACCATACCGACCATGAAAACACGCACACAAACCCAACTCCAAACCCAACCCAAACCCCTCAGCCCCTGACACACCCGCCATGCCCACCGCCATCCTCACACAACCAGGACTCCACGTACGCCTCACCAGCCAACGCCTCGAGGTCCACGGCCCCCACCCCGAAACCGGCGAGGAAACCCTCCTCCGCCCCATCCCCCTGCACGACCTCGAACGCATCGTCGCCGGCGAAGACGTCCACTTCACCTCACCCGCACTGGCCGAACTCCTCCGCCGCGGCATCCCCATCCAAATCTTCTCCTGGGAAGGCCGCTTCCTCGGCGGTTTCCTCCCCGCCCTCCAACCCGCAGGCCGAACCCGCCTCCGCCAATACCAACGCATCCTCGACCCGGACTTCACCCTCACCGTCGCACGCCGCATCGTCGCCGCCAAACTCTACAACCAACGCCGCGTCCTCCAACGACTCCTCGCCAACCGCACCGCCGCCGGCTCCGACGACCCCGCCCTCGACAACGTCCGCCAAACCCTCGACCAGCTCGAACAACTCTTCCCACCCATCCGTCAAAGCCGCTCCCTGGACGAACTCCGCGGCTTCGAAGGCCTCGCCACCGCCCGCTACTTCCAGGCCTGGGCCACCTTCCTCCCCGCCGAATTCCCCTTCGAACGCCGCTCCACACGCCCACCCCACAACCCCGTCAACGCCTGCATCTCCTTTGCCGCCACCCTCCTCTACAGCGAAGCCACCGCCTTCTGCCACGCCCACGGCCTCGACCCCGCACTCGGCACCCTCCACCTCCCCGACGACGGCCGCTGGTCCCTCGCGCTCGACCTCATCGAACCCTTCCGACCCGCCCTCGTCGAAGCCCTCGCACTCGACCTCTTCTCCCACAAAATCCTCAACCACAGCCACTTCGAAAACCGCGACGGCGGCTGCTTCCTCAACCCCGACGGCCGCCGCAAATTCTTCCTCCAATACGAACGCCGCATGGAACGCGAATTCCTCAGCGAAACCGTCGGCCACCGCACCACACTCCGACAACAACTCGAAAACCAGGCCACACTCTTCAAAACCGCACTCGAAAACCCCGACGCCTTCGAACCCTTCCTCATCAACTAACCCACAACCATGAACACCTGGTGGTACGAAGCCTTCCCCGCTGTCCCCTACACACACCACCCACCCGCCCAAGGACGTATGCTCATCGTCATCGCCTACGACATCGCAGACCCCAAACGCCTCGCCAAAGTCGCCAAAGCCTGTGAAGACTACGGCGCACGCGTCCAATACTCCGTCTTCGAATGCCACCTCGACCCCGACACCTTCGAAACCCTCTGGCTCACACTCCTCGACCTCATCAACCCCCAGGAAGATCGCATCGTCGCCTACAAACTCGACGCCCGCGCCGCCCGCGAAACCCTCACCGCAGGCACCATGGTCTGCACCGACCGCGTCGTCTGCTACCTCGTCTGATCCATGCCCAACCCCCACCCCGCAAATCCATCACCCACCCTCCCAACCACCCCAACCACGCCCGAACCTCCCCGGATCTCCCAACCCGCGCCCTCCACCCCCAACACCAGGATTTCACCCCGGCACACCCCGAAACCCCTACCTCCCGACCTCAACAACAACCTTGTCCGTACCAGCCACTTATGCCACACTTTCCCCGCACACGCGCCTCGCAGCGCTACCGCCGAAAGGCATGCCAACCCGGCTCCCGACCTGGAGCCCGGCCAACCAGCTCCACCCCATCAACTTGGGATCCGTACAGTCGGAACCCCACAAACCGCCGAAAGGCATTGGTGACCCCGGACCAAGCCGGGGCGATCAGGCGGATCAGATCTTGTCGGAACCCCACAAACCGCCGAAAGGCATTGGTGACACGACCAGGGCCCCATCGACCATCTCATACCGCCCGGTCCAGTCGGAACCCCACAAACCGCCGAAAGGCATTGGTGACAAGGTGTACGCCAGGAACGTTCCCGGAGTCCAACGGTTGTCGGAACCCCACAAACCGCCGAAAGGCATTGGTGACGGGTTGTTTTCACTTAACCTCGTATCCGGTTTTGACCACTTGTCGGAACCCCACAAACCGCCGAAAGGCATTGGTGACCGATAGCCCCGGCAACATCCTCAACCACACCACGTTCGTCGGAACCCCACAAACCGCCGAAAGGCATTGGTGACGTAATGGTAAGAAAGCAACCACGCTGCGGATCCAACTTGACGTCGGAACCCCACAAACCGCCGAAAGGCATTGGTGACAGCACACCACGTGCCAAGCGCTTGAAACGCTTGAAACCAGTCGGAACCCCACAAACCGCCGAAAGGCATTGGTGACTCGTACCTCGCATCCAGAAATGCCTGATAGGCCTCTTGTCGGAACCCCACAAACCGCCGAAAGGCATTGGTGACACGGATTGGGACCAGGGTCTTGGTTTTCATGGGTGGTCGGAACCCCACAAACCGCCGAAAGGCATTGGTGACGTTGACGTTGTAGCCTAACTCTTGCCACAACGCGATGTCGGAACCCCACAAACCGCCGAAAGGCATTGGTGACTCGCTCTCCCGGGGGGCTTCTTGCGGCTGCCCCTGCCCGTCGGAACCCCACAAACCGCCGAAAGGCATTGGTGACGTCAGCACCCACGATAGGCTCTTCTGCTGGTGTCTGTTGGGTCGGAACCCCACAAACCGCCGAAAGGCATTGGTGACTCTTGGATAGGAAGGAACCCCCCATCGGGGTTCCGCCGAGTCGGAACCCCACAAACCGCCGAAAGGCATTGGTGACCATCAGGTCCCACGATCGGCTCCTCTTCCGGACATGTCGTCGGAACCCCACAAACCGCCGAAAGGCATTGGTGACACATCGGAGTATCCGTTCTTTTCGAACACCTCCGTGGTCGGAACCCCACAAACCGCCGAAAGGCATTGGTGACTCATGGTATCCTCATCTTGTCTTTCCCCTTTCCGCCGGCGTCGGAACCCCACAAACCGCCGAAAGGCATTGGTGACACCCGCCGGAAGGTGGGGCCGATCCTTCGATCAGTCTCCCAGTCGGAACCCCACAAACCGCCGAAAGGCATTGGTGACGGCGTCACCAATGCAGACGAACGGCCCGTCATGGAGCCGGTCGGAACCCCACAAACCGCCGAAAGGCATTGGTGACTCCCGATTTGTTTTAGCGTATATCGTTTCATACCACTTGTCGGAACCCCACAAACCGCCGAAAGGCATTGGTGACCCGATACTTGGCGTCATCATCTTCGAGCTGGGCAGCAAGTCGGAACCCCACAAACCGCCGAAAGGCATTGGTGACGGATCCCCCGTCATGGGGGACTCGATTACAATACCTTGAGTCGGAACCCCACAAACCGCCGAAAGGCATTGGTGACTCATCCTCCGGCAGGCAGTTGATCAGCCCGATGACCTGCAGTCGGAACCCCACAAACCGCCGAAAGGCATTGGTGACCCCACTCTTAATCTTCATGTTTTCCTCCGCTCTTGCGGTCGGAACCCCACAAACCGCCGAAAGGCATTGGTGACCACTGTCACAAAGTCGCCGTGATCCTCCACATGAGCACGTTGTCGGAACCCCACAAACCGCCGAAAGGCATTGGTGACACACGGGACACCGAGGAACGCATAGTGACGCGATACAGTCGGAACCCCACAAACCGCCGAAAGGCATTGGTGACAACACCCGCCAGCATTCATGCCGGCGGGTCCTATCGGTCGGAACCCCACAAACCGCCGAAAGGCATTGGTGACGCGCTCCAGGTCGTCCAGGGTTCCCCGGAGGAAATCCTCCAGTCGGAACCCCACAAACCGCCGAAAGGCATTGGTGACCTCCCCAATAGCGGAAGTCCCACAAGAGCCCACGCATGGCGTCGGAACCCCACAAACCGCCGAAAGGCATTGGTGACCCGGCGTTGACGCCGTGACCCCGTGGCCGTCGTGGCGTCGGAACCCCACAAACCGCCGAAAGGCATTGGTGACGTCATGAAAGCACAGTCGCAGTACACCATCACGTGATCGGTCGGAACCCCACAAACCGCCGAAAGGCATTGGTGACTGGCCGTCATGGCCAGAAGGTCACTTGGCCTTCACGAGTCGGAACCCCACAAACCGCCGAAAGGCATTGGTGACGTTACAACGCGACAACACCGTTGTCGCCCACCATCATGAAGTCGGAACCCCACAAACCGCCGAAAGGCATTGGTGACCCCCGATGCCAGGGGGTGACCTCGATGTTGTACCGGCCGGTCGGAACCCCACAAACCGCCGAAAGGCATTGGTGACGGAAGCGTTTCAAACCGCCCTAGTTTCCGCACCGGGTTCGGTCGGAACCCCACAAACCGCCGAAAGGCATTGGTGACTCCACGCCCGGGGTGATTGTTCCTCTGCTTAACGTATAGTCGGAACCCCACAAACCGCCGAAAGGCATTGGTGACAAAGGCTTCCACGCACCAATGTTTTTCCCCCTTGACTGAGTCGGAACCCCACAAACCGCCGAAAGGCATTGGTGACGGCGCGTCAGTCTTCAAACATTCGGACTGACGCGAACCCTGTCGGAACCCCACAAACCGCCGAAAGGCATTGGTGACACGACCCGCGGAAGCCTGACTGATCACGGATGACCAGTCGGAACCCCACAAACCGCCGAAAGGCATTGGTGACCAACGGCCTTGCCCGACAAGTTTCCATGCCGTGTCTGTGGTGTCGGAACCCCACAAACCGCCGAAAGGCATTGGTGACGCCTGGGTGCGAGCCGCAGCCTCCGGATCCACCACCTGGAGGTCGGAACCCCACAAACCGCCGAAAGGCATTGGTGACCAGTAACGTCTTCGCGTTGGATTGTCTTCTTCGCATTGCGTCGGAACCCCACAAACCGCCGAAAGGCATTGGTGACGCGCCGCCCAGTGCCAAGCCCACGGAACGGCGTGAGCCTGTCGGAACCCCACAAACCGCCGAAAGGCATTGGTGACCCTGGTCCTGCCGCATCAGGCTCCACATCAGGAGCCCGGGTCGGAACCCCACAAACCGCCGAAAGGCATTGGTGACACAGTAGACGACCTTTCGTGTACCAATCCGAACCTTGCATGTCGGAACCCCACAAACCGCCGAAAGGCATTGGTGACAATGTAGGCAACAACGCGACGTTGCATGTTCGTCATGTCGGAACCCCACAAACCGCCGAAAGGCATTGGTGACCCAAGGCCGTGGCCAACCCGGTCATGGCCATGGCCAAGCGTCGGAACCCCACAAACCGCCGAAAGGCATTGGTGACGCAAGATCAGCCGGTGGCGCAAACTTCCATTCGACAGCGTCGGAACCCCACAAACCGCCGAAAGGCATTGGTGACCCGGGTCGCCCCGGGGATTCCCCGGGGGTCCCCCGGGGATGTCGGAACCCCACAAACCGCCGAAAGGCATTGGTGACAACACGGCCAAGCGATAGAATTGCGCCTTAGTCTTCAGTCGGAACCCCACAAACCGCCGAAAGGCATTGGTGACTCGCCAACTTCTCATGTTCGTTTCGCCCTAGTTTCCGGTCGGAACCCCACAAACCGCCGAAAGGCATTGGTGACAACTGGCTTTCGAACAAATATTTGTTCGGCTAACAAGTCGGAACCCCACAAACCGCCGAAAGGCATTGGTGACAGGGTCACACGGACCCTGCCGTCCTCCCGCTCGCTTAGTGTCGGAACCCCACAAACCGCCGAAAGGCATTGGTGACCCTCTGGTGGCTCGACGAGGTCGTAAACGTCGAGCAACAGGTCGGAACCCCACAAACCGCCGAAAGGCATTGGTGACAACCCCGAAAACGCGGGTTTTCGGGGGGCTATCGGGTCGGAACCCCACAAACCGCCGAAAGGCATTGGTGACGGGTCCCCGCCAGGCTGGCTCTCCGGCCTTCCCCGCACGTCGGAACCCCACAAACCGCCGAAAGGCATTGGTGACGTGACTCGAGTCACTTCTTTATCTCCTCCCAGAGGAGTCGGAACCCCACAAACCGCCGAAAGGCATTGGTGACAACGCGGAGTGAATGCTCTTTCATACACCCAAAACTTGTCGGAACCCCACAAACCGCCGAAAGGCATTGGTGACCCCCCGCCTGGTCCCCGCATGTGGCGACGGGTTCATGTCGGAACCCCACAAACCGCCGAAAGGCATTGGTGACCACGCGGTCGGCGTTGGCCCATAGTACGGCGAGGGCAAGTCGGAACCCCACAAACCGCCGAAAGGCATTGGTGACGCGGAAACAATATAGAGAACCCCGGGCTCCGGATCGGGGTCGGAACCCCACAAACCGCCGAAAGGCATTGGTGACGGGCACCACCGGTAACCGCTCGGTTGCTTGGGCGCCGTCGGAACCCCACAAACCGCCGAAAGGCATTGGTGACTCACGTGATCCGCGAAGGTCAGCGTCAGAAACCCCGCGTCGGAACCCCGCAAACCGCCGAAAGGCATTGGTGACGCCTCCAAGGCCGGGATGAATGCAGTCCGGAAAAACTCGTCGGAACCCCGCAAACCGCCGAAAGGCATTGGTGACACATCGGTGAGCCGGGTCGGGGCCGTCAGTTGACAGCGGGTCGGAACCCCGCAAACCGCCGAAAGGCATTGGTGACATGAAACGCGCTCGACGGCTGCGTCTCCGAGGGCGCGTCGGAACCCCACAAACCGCCGAAAGGCATTGGTGACTTGTGGCGGCAATGCCCCCTTCAGCGGGGGCAAGGATGGTCGGAACCCCACAAACCGCCGAAAGGCATTGGTGACCTGCCGCATATACCGCGGCCAATGCAGGAACTCCGACAGTCTGTCGGAACCCCACAAACCGCCGAAAGGCATTGGTGACAAACCGCCAGCCCCACCCATCACGGGTAAGGCGGAGGGGTCGGAACCCCACAAACCGCCGAAAGGCATTGGTGACTCAACCAACGCCAGGGAGCAATCCTCCCTGCAAACTACCCGTCGGAACCCCACAAACCGCCGAAAGGCATTGGTGACATCAGGAGCTCCGGCCCCCCACCCATGCGCCCGG
>NZ_JAAKYA010000019.1 GCF_011044775.1 Limisphaera ngatamarikiensis
ACGGCACGGGCCTGGTGCTCTATGAATACCGCGCCTACAGTCCCTCCCTGGGAAGGTGGTTGAGCAGGGATCCCGCCGGGGAAGTAGGTTTTAGAGTACAGAGTGCATACGGTGGCCGTCTTCCAAGGCTGTTGGTCACGTCAACGCACTATGTTCGCAAGCAATCAATCGATAGTGTGGATGTGCTTGGATTGTACGAATACGAGTGGGGAAGTTCATTTAGCGACGCCGAGAAGCAGGCCATCCACACCTCGATTCAGCGCGTAAAGCAGCGGGCTGAGACGCTGATTGGGCAGATTGATGCAAATATCGGGAGTCTTTCCAAGTTGTGCCCTTGCCCTGCTTACAGCCAACTCATCGAGAATCTCAAGCGCCTGAGGAGGATCCTGGAAGGTATGATCCGCGACATTAACGACCCACGCAAGAACCTTGAGATCTATAGAGGTGATATCAAGCCTGACGCGGCGAGGTACTGGCGGTCTCTCGTGCCGTGGTATGATGAGTTGACCTTGGACAATGGCTGGTTCGGCCAGAGCACCTGGGAACAAGATGGCACAAAGTTTCACGAAGTAAGCCACGGCCAAGGGACAGGGTACAAGGATCCAAGTCCTTGCAATAATGCACACGCGATTGAAGTGCTAATGCACGTGGATAAGGAGAACTGGACATATTTTAAGTACGACAACATGGTGGCGGACAAGAGGTGTGGAGCGCGTGGGAAATGAGGACACGGGCCGTCAAAGTAGCAATTGTGGTAGGGACGGTAGTGCTGTTAGTAGTTGCTTTTCTGCCGGGTCTGCCGGCAATTGGGGGTTATAAGAAGACGTTTTTTGACGTGGCGAACGGACGCCTGATGACGGAGTGGAGCGTGTGTGGCTGCACACGCAGGGGGACAATTGAGGAAACGAGGTATTCGGAGCTGCTACGGAAATATGGCTTTGATGAACTGCCGCCGGTATGGAAGGAAGCCTGGGCGACTTCGGTGGGCCTCAAGAAGATCAGTGGTACGGTGTTCATAGACTCCGCCTACGGCCGGGTAGCTGCAGACGCAATGCAATTTGCCCTGGGTATGGAATTGATGTTGATGGATGATAATGATCCGCCCGAAACGAGATTTGAGAAGGCCCGCAGAAGAATCGCCGAGTTTCGGCGGCTTGTCATGAGTGGGACGCCCGCTGAGGTGCGCGATTATGTGCTAAGCTTTCTTAAGGAACGTGAGGATTATGAGAAGAAGGCAAAGGCGGGTGCTGAAGGAGGTTGACGCGTGTCAAACTACATAGAGCTGCCACGCGGTGGCCAGGTTTTGAGCGTGGCGGACGCGGTGGCTCGCCAGCCCGGCGGTAGTGTGAGAGCCCTGCGGCTCGACCATCCGGTGAGTAAACTCCTGGCGGAACGGACCGCTGCGGCTGGCGACGACCCGGGGGTTTGACCTGTGGAACCGGCTGACCAACGTGCAGTCGGTGGTGGCGACGGGCGTGGTGA
>NZ_JAAKYA010000020.1 GCF_011044775.1 Limisphaera ngatamarikiensis
CGCGGACGCCAAATCTCTGGCTTTGGCCATCCCGCTTTGACCCAGCATTGCCTGCATGACCGGGCCAAGGTCACAAGTCCATTCGGACACCAAGAACCTTCGAAGGGGCTCACAACGACAAACAGAATCAGAACCGCAGTCAGAATCGGAACCGCGTTGACCACGCTGGTCCTTGCCTGCGCGAGCTTGGCCCAGGTCCAAGCGCCGTCGCCCCCCGGCAGCTACTACCTGGCAAAGGATTTTGAGTGGATGCCGCCGCTGCCGTTTAACCCGTATCCCGAATTGCCAGTGGTCGAGATTGCGCCCGGCATGTTCCTGGTGGATGACACCGGCCTGCCCGACACGCCGGAACAGGCCGAGGCCCGCAAGCGTTGGCAACAGGCCATTGCGCTGGCCAAGGCCATTGCTGCCGATCCTGCCCGTGCCGCGGCGGCGCAACGGGCGGCAGAGGAACGGGCGCGTCTGGCCCAGGAAGCGTGGGAGAAGAGGAAGGCCGAACTTGCGCCCCAGATGCGGGCGCTGATTCCGCCCGG
>NZ_JAAKYA010000021.1 GCF_011044775.1 Limisphaera ngatamarikiensis
GGTCGACGAGCTGGTGGCCGAAATCGCCGCCGCCTCCCAGGAACAAAGCCAGGGCATCGGCCAGATCAACTCTGCCGTCAGCCAAATGGACAAAGTCACCCAGGCCAACGCCGCCGCCGCAGAACAAAGCGCCGCAGCCGCCCAGGAACTCACCGCCCAGGCTGCATCCCTGCGACAAGCCGTCCAAACCCTGGTCCAGCTGGTGGGCTACCACAACGGCCAGGGACGAACCACCGGGGCCCCGCAAACCGATTTCCGATCCGCGAGCCATCGAGCCTCAACATCCCTGGCGCACGGCCACGGGATCGGAGTCCGGGATCGGGCGGCGCATGCTCGGCCCGAACCCGCCGGGGTCGGGCACGAAGCCTGACCCGGACAAGTCACCCACACAGGAGCACCCATCCACGCGTCCATGAACGGACGGTGATGGAGGACAACCTTATGAAGCCAACATCGAAGCATAGCCAAGCACTCAACGGTAAAACCTCAATGAAAATGAGAACCACGCCCGCCGGCCCTGCCCCGTTGGCCGGGATGGCCCGACTGCTGGTGCCGGGATGCCTGGGCCTGCTGCTGCCACTCACCGCGGCAGGGCAGGCGGCCCCGGGCAAGTCCTCCACCCTGATCAACGGATGGTTGCAGCAGCAATCAACCCTTTGGAAAGACTGGGACATTGGCGGAGAAGCCCGGGCCCGCGTAGAAACTTATGAAAACGCATCCCCGGCGTCACCCGCCGCCGACTTCCAGGCTTCCGGGGTGGATAATGATGACACCTTCATCCTGACCCGGGAAAAGTTCCACGTGGGCTATCAACATTCCTGGTTCCGGTTCTACACGGAGGTACGCAACAGCAACAGTTCCGGTGAGGACGCCCGCGGGCGTCCCGGTGAGGACCGCCTTGACCTCCAGGAGGCCCATGTGAGTCTCGGAGACCTCAAAACGTTCCCGCTGCAATTGCAGGCCGGCCGCATGGAGCTGAGCTACGGGGACGAACGCCTCATCGGCCGCTCCGACTGGGGCAACATCACACGGTCGTTTGATGCGGTGCGCCTGCGGTTCCAGGAGGACTCGTTCTGGGCCGATGCCTTCGTCAGCCGCGTGGTCGTGCCCCGCGATGGCCGCTTCAACCAATCCAACGAAAAAGACCACTTCTGGGGGTTGTACGGCGGGGTCAAGAAGTTGTTCCCCTGGCAGGACCTCGAAGTCTACTTCCTGGGCCGGAACACGGACGCGCCCAACCGTGCCCGGGTCGGTTCCCGCGACATCTACACCGTCGGCGTCCGCGCCGTGTCGCCCAGGAACTCCCTGGGCAACTGGGATTACGCGATCGAGGCCCTGCACCAGTTCGGCAACATCACCCAGAGCGGCCGTCAACGCGATCAGGACGCTTGGGCGGCCACCGTGGCCGCAGGTTATACGTGGAAGGACACCTGGGGGACACCTCGTCTGGGATTCGAATACAACTTCTCCACCGGTGACAGCGATCCCAACGACGGCAAAAGCCAAACCCTCGACAATCTGTTCCCGACCAACCACAAGCTCTACGGGATCATGGATGTCGTCGGCTGGCGTAACATCCACAACCCCATGGCCCGCCTGCAGGTCAAACCTGCACCAACTCTGACCGTCAACGTGGACTACATGTTCTTCTGGTTGGCCGACACCGCCGACTACTTCTATCCGCAGTCGGGCTCCGGTAGGAATGGGCTCGGGTACGGACGCAACGCTTCCTACGACAGTTTCGTGGGATCCGAGCTCGATGTGGACGTGATCTGGTCGGCTGCACGATGGCTCAACCTTCGTGCCGGGTACAGCCACTTCTTTACCGGCGACTACATTGACCAGTCGAAACGGGCCGTCGGCGGATCCAAGGACGCCGACTGGGCGTACGTTCAAGCAACCGTTGTCTTCTAACCAACCGCAAACCATACAACCCATCGAAAAGGAGAAGCACCATGAAACGAAGAACCTGCAAAACCATCTCGCTCCTCAGCCTGCTGGTCTTCCTGGGCGCCCGGACGTTCACCGGCGCCCAGGGAATCACGCCCGATCTGCAGGCCAAAATCGATGCCAAGCTCAAAACCATCCAGTCCTGGGCGGCCGACGAGGTCATCGTCAAGGCGGTCAAGGAACACAATGCCAATCCTTCACCCGACGCCAGGGCGATGACCCAGGACAAATGGAAGTCCCTGCCCGTCCTGGATCCCTTCGTCCGTTCGCTCACCAAGAATGCCGCCGCCGAGCGGCTGAAGGCCCTGAAGGATGATTCGGTCAGCGAGGCCTTCATCTCCGGCGCCGACGGAACCAAGGTGGCATTTCTCAGCAAGACCACCAACTGGTCGCACAAGGGGAAGCCCAAACACGAGGTCCCCATGTCCGGCAAAACGTGGCAGGGCGAGCCCGAGCTGGATGAATCCACGGGTGTCCAGCAAATCCAGGTTTCCGTCCCCATCCTTGACGACGGCAAACCCATTGGGTCGCTGGTGGTGGGCCTGAGCCTCAACAAATTGGGCTCGTAAGGGCCCTCAGTCGCGCGGGGGCAAGGCTTGCCAGCCCGGCCCCGCCCGCCTTGCGTCGTAGGTTTGTCTCCACCACCCACAGTGAGAACCCGTCGCATCGAATGAGGAACAACATGAACCGTCAAAAAAGCATCCCCCAACAGCTCATCGCCCTGATCGCATTGGCTTTGGGCGTGACGATCCTCGGAACGGTCGTCTATTTCGTAACCGTCCAACGTTTGCTAAGCCGCTCCCGGGCCATCACCCAGACCGCCATCGCCGGTATGGAGCAGAGTCATCACCTAATTCTCGACCTTGCCCACCAACAAGCGCTCCTGCAGGCGCTGTTGCGGGAACGGGATCCGGACCGCCTGGAACAGGGCCTTCAATCGTTTCAAAAAGCCGCGGCAGCCCTGTCCGAAAGGATCAATGCCATGGCCGGCGGTGGCAGCGGCAACCCCGCCCTGCGCGAGGCTTTCCAACAATTTGAAAATGCTCAAAAGCGCGTGCTCGATCCCCTGCTCATGGGAAACAACGGAGCCGCGTACGAAGTGTTTCTCAGCGACTACACGCCCAAATACGAGAGCCTGCTTCAACAGGTGAATGCGAAGACGGACCGGCTGCGCGAACAGACGGATGCGCAAGTCGCCGCACAATCCCGCGCCGCACAACAGAACGCGCTGTGGAGCCTGGCCCTCATGGGGGTCCTGGTTGTGCTGGTGGCCGGGCTGGGCTGGCGACTCAAGACCCGGATCGCCACTCAACTGAAGTCGCTGGCCGAGAACCTTCACCTGGCCAGCGAGGCCACAGCTGTGGCCGCCGACCACGTGTCGAGTTCCAGTCAATCCCTGGCGCAAGGTGCCAGTGAGCAGGCGGCTTCGTTGGAGGAAACCAGCGCCTCCCTGGAGGAACTGACCGCCATGACCCAGCGCAACGCCGCCAACGCCCAACAGGCCCGCTCCCTCGCCTCCCAAACCCGCACCGCCGTCGAAGCCGGCCAGACCGAAATGACCCAACTCACCCGCGCCATGGACGACATCCAAACCGCCAGCACCGAAATCTCCAAAATCATCAAAACCATCGACGAAATCGCCTTCCAAACCAACCTCCTGGCCCTCAACGCCGCCGTCGAAGCCGCCCGCGCCGGCGAAGCCGGCATGGGCTTCGCCGTCGTGGCTGACGAGGTCCGGGCCCTGGCCCAGCGCGCCGCCGCCGCCGCCCGCGAAACCGCCGAAAAAATCGAAAACTCCGTGGCCAAAAGCCGGGCCGGCGCCGACATCAGCCAGCGGGTCGCCCAACACCTGCAGGACATCCTGGGCAAGGCCCGTCAGGTCGACGAGCTGGTGGCCGAAATCGCCGCCGCCTCCCAGGAACAAAGCCAGGGCATCGGCCAGATCAACTC
>NZ_JAAKYA010000022.1 GCF_011044775.1 Limisphaera ngatamarikiensis
GCCGCGGCTCCATCGTTCCCGGGCTGCCCACCCGCCCCAGCCCAGTCGCCCCCTCAAAGCTTGGCGTGGCACGGGCCCCAGCTCGCGGGAGGTTGCGTCTTTCACTTACAGGGAATCCACGCAAACAACACTGCGGTAGGACTCACAAACCGAGCTGCCAGCGCTCGGATGAGCCCTTCTCATGGGCGCACGACAACTCCAAGGAAGCCATGAAACCAGCACACGACCAACCTCGCCATCCGTCCACGGGGCAAACCCAACCGCCCACAACCCACAAGGTCACACCCCCACAGACCGGCGTCACCCGACGCCGGTTCCTGGCCACATCCGCCGCAGCCACCGCAGGGTTGGCCACGCTCGACATCGCCCGGTTCGCCCACGCCGCGGGCAGCGACGTCCTCCGCGTCGGCCTCATCGGCTGCGGCGGCCGCAACACCGGCGCCGGAGCCCAGGCACTCCGGGCCGATCGCGGCGCCCGCCTCGTCGCCATGGCCGACATCTTCCGCGACCGCATCCAGCGCGCCCGCGACGCCATTCAAGCGGACCTGGCCCGCGACGGCCGCGCCGACCAGGTCCAGGTGCCCGAGGATCACTGGTTCACCGGGTTTAACGCCTTTCGCCACGTTATCGAACTGTCCGACGTGGTCCTCATCGCCAACGCAGCCAAGTTTCATCCCTGGCACATGCTCGCCGCGGTCGAGGCCGGTAAACACGTCTTCGTCGAAAAACCTCATGCCATCGACCCTTACGGGCTCCGCATGCTCGAGCGCGCCGTGGCCATCGGCCGGCAAAAACGTCTTTGCATGGTCTCGGGCCTGCAAAGCCGCTACCACACCGGTTACCAGGAAACCATCCGCCGCATCCAGGACGGCGCCATCGGCCGCATCGTCAGCATCGAGGAAAACTTCCTCCGCGGACCCTACGGCATCCTCGACCGCCCGCCCGGCCTGTCCGAACTCCAGTGGCAATGCTACGTCCAATACCGCTTCCGCTGGCTCTCCGGCGACGATGTCGTCCAATCCCTCGTCCACAACCTCGACCGCACCAGTTGGGTCCTCGGCAACACCGCACCCCTCCGCTGTCACGGCCTCGGCGGCCGGTCCACCCTCACCGAGGCACGCTACGGCGATGTCTTCGACCACCACGCCGTCGTCTATCACTGGACCGACGACGTCAAGGTCTACGCCTTCTGCCGCACCACCCCCGGCTGTTACGACGAAAACTCCAGCCTCGTCCACGGCACCGAGGGCCGCGCCGACCTCCTCAACTGCCGCATCACCGGGCGTCGCCCCTGGCGTTGGCAGGGCCAGTGCGACCCCTACCAGGAAGAACACAACGCCCTCTTCGCCGCCATCCGCAACGGTACCCCCCTCGACAACGGCGACTACATGATCCGCAGCACCCAAATCGCCGTCATGGGCCAGTTGTCCTGCTACACCGGCCGCGAAATCTCCTGGGATCAAATCCAATCATCCCACTTCCATTACCCGCCCAAACCCGAGGAGTGCCACGACGACATGGAACCCCCCACACGGCCGGGCCCCGACGGTACCTACCCCGTCCCCCGACCCGGCCAGACCCGGTTCGAAGGACTCTGATCCGCCCACCCCAGGCTCCCGGGCCGGCGGTCACCCGCCGGCCCGGCGTGGACCGCCGGTTTCCTCCGGCACAACCTTCGCATCGCCGGCCGTCAGCCGCAGCCCCTGAGCAATCGGCTCCGGCTCCGGCAATTCTCTGCCCGGCGCACCGCCGCCCAGCGCAGCCAAACGTTCCCCCGCCGGCCGTACCCGCGCCTGAAAACTTCCCACCGCATCGTTGTAGGCCGTCACCGCCCGCTCCAGACCCGCCCGCAACCGCTCCAAATGCTGCGCAAACGTGACCACGCGCTCGTACAGGTCCCGCGCCGCCTGCGCAATCTTCTGCGCGTTCTCCGTCTGCGCATGCTGCTGCCAGCTCACCGCCACCGAACGCAACAACGCAATCAACGACGCCGGCGTCGCCAGCAAAATCCGCCGCTGCGCCGCCCACACAATCAGTTCCCGGTCCCCCTCCAGCGCCGCGCTGAACAACGATTCGGCCGGCAAAAACAACACCACGTGATCCAGCGCATTGGGAAACTGCCGCGGGTAATCCCGCTCGGCCAGGTCCGTGATCGTCTGCCGCAACTTCCGCGCATGCGCGGCCAGCGCCGCCCGGCGCCGGTCCGGATCCGCCTCGTCCAGCGCCGACAAAAAATCCAGGTCCGGCACCTTGGCATCCACCAGGATCATCCGGTTGCCCGGCAAATGCACAATCAGATCCGGTTTCCCCTCCGACCCCGCCGCCTGCTCCACAAAGTCGCAGTGCGCGCTCATCCCCGCCGCCTCCACCACCCGCCGCAGCGTCTCCTCGCCCCACCGACCCCGGGCCGGATTCGACCGCAACACCATCCGAAACTGTTGCGTCTCCTGGGCCAGCACCTGGCTCTGCTGCGACAACGCCTCCAACTGCTTCCTCAGCTCGCCCAGTACCACCGACTGCTGGCTCTCCGCCTGTTGTAACCGCCGCTGGTAGGCCTCCAATTGCTCCTTCAACGGTTGGACCAGCGCACGAATCGCCTCCTGCCGCTGCGCCAGATCCCCCCTGGCCGCCTCCTGTAATTTCCCCAGCGTCTCCCCCGCCAGTTGCAGAAACGCCGGCGCACTCTCCTTCAACGCCTCGGCACTCAGCGCCTTGAACGCCTCCCGCAGCTCGGCCAACGCCCTGTCCCGCGCCTCCTGCAGTTCCCGCAACGCCCGTTCATACGACTCCCGCTGTTCCCGCAGGGCACGCTCATGCGAGGCCTGGTGCTCGCGCAACATCCGTTCGTGCAGCTCCTGTTGCTGCGTCATCAGCCGCCGGGTCGCCTCCCGTTCCGCTTCGGCCGCCGCCTTCCCCTGACTCAGCGACGCCAGCTCCGTCCGGAGCCGCACCAGTTCCTCCTCCCGCAGTCGCACCTGCTCGCGCAGCTCCTGTTCCAACCGCGAATCCGGCGCCGGCCCGCGACCGCGCATCCAGAACCAGACCACCAGCCCGCCCGCGACCACACCCAAACCAAATCCAATCCACGCTTCCATAAGCCACGCTCAAAAGCCCCGAGTCGCCAGCACACGCACAAACCGGCCCTCCGCGGGAGAAAATACCGCCGGTCCACGGCCGCCGGCCCGACCCCTCCCGCCCGGCCCCCTTCAGGCCGGGTCCGACCCACCGTAGGCGGCGATCACCTCGATCTCCACCCGCGCCCCCTTCGGCAATGCCGCCACCTGCACGGTCGAACGCGCCGGATGATCCCGCGTGAAAAACCGGGCGTACACCTCGTTCATGGCCGCAAAATCCTGCAGGTCCGTCAAAAACACCGTGGTCTTCACCACGTCGTCAAAGGTCAGTCCCTGGTCCTTCAACAGAATCTCCACGTTCCGCAACACCCGTTCGGTTTGCACCCGGATGTCGCCCTCCACCAGTTGGCCCGTCGCCGGGTCCACCGGGATCTGACCCGCGCAAAACAGCAGGTCACCCACCCGCACTGCGTGATTGTACGGTCCCACCGCTGGGGCCGCACCCGCCGGTCGAATCACCACCTTCTTCATATCAGCCTTTGCCATCGAACTGCCTCCACCGGCATTGGAAACAACCCCGCTCCCGCGCCACAAGCCCAAAGACCGCTCCGCCCGGCCGTCCCGAGCAGCGCCCCCGGTGCCACCCGCAGCATCGCCGTGGAACGCCCCAGCAACGCCGGCAGCCGATCCAAAACCCGTGTTTTGAGCTGGATTCCCGCACCCACCACCGACATCGCCAGCGCCACCACCAACACCAAATTGAACAACAACCGGCCCGGCGTCGCCGCAAAACCCGCACCCCCGCAACTGCGCCGGTTGTACAGCACTACAAACGTCCCGTACGCGATCGGCAGCATCGTGAACGCAAGGGCCGATGCCACCACCGGCAGCCACAACGGCGTCGAGGTCACCACCCCCAGCAACCCCACCACCGGCACCAGCGTGAACATCCGATATCGCCTCTCCGTATACTCCAGCCCGAACATCTCGCACACGGTGAAACCGCACACCACCATGTGCGCGCTGATTGCCCCGCACGTCATCGCAATGAACCCCAGATCAAACACAACCCGTCCCACATGCGCCCCCATCACCGGCACCAGGGCCTGCGCCGCATCCACGGGCCGCAAATCCGTCCGTACCACGCCGGCTCGCGCCGGATCGTACACCGTGTTCGCCATCGCCAGGATGATCAGTGAGGTCACCACCACAAACGGCACCAGCATGGACATCACCAGGTCCCACCGCGACAGCGGCCGGTGCACCGGCCCCCAGCCCTTGGCCAGAAGCGAATACCCGTACAAGAACGTCATGTTGATCCCCACCGCCGCCCCGATCGCACCCAGCACGGTCTGGATCCCCTCCGCACTGCGCGGCAGCGTGAACCCGAAAAACCCTCGCAACAACGCCACCCAATCCACCCCCGTCCACACCACCACCGTGGCAAACGAAAGCACCACCACCAGAATCACCCCGCGCAAAAACCATTCGTAAATCCGGATCCCTGCACCGCGACGGCCGTAACTCCAAACCGTTGCCAGCGACACCCCCAACAACACAAAACCGATCCCGAAACTGACCGCGTAGCCCGTGCCGGTCAGCCGCCGCACACCGTCCTCACCCACGGCATATACCGTCAGCCCCGCCAGCTCCGCCAGATCCCGCGCCGCACCCGCCGCCAGTCCGTACTGCGGAAAATGCCAGATCACCGACGCCACCACCGTCGCCAGCGCCCACAAAAACGCCAGCGCCGGATGCAGCTCCCGCGACACCAGCCGATACGGGCGTTCGCCCGTCGTCAGCACCACATGCCCCAGCGCCGCCAGCATGCACACCCCCAGCAGCATCGCCACCGGTTGCACCCAGAGCAGGTCGTAACCAAAGGACGCCCCCGCCACCACCGATGCCACCGCACTGCCCGCCCCCAGCGTCATCGCACTCTGCAACAGACCCGGCCCCGTCCGCTTCAAATACCCCAGCGCCCGCCGCGGCCAGGGCAACTGTTCCAGCGCCCTCAACTCGGCCTCCTCCCGTGCCAAGGCCGCCCGATTCACCTGCCCGCTCAGGGGCAGCCCGGCCGGTGCATCCTTCTTTTCGCTCACGGGGCGCATCCTGCCCCGAACCCCGTCCGGCCTTCAATCCCACGTTTGTTCGAAACGCGTCCGGATCACGCCACCACCCGCAACGACCCCGGACACAAGCCCAGTTCCACCGGCGTCCAACCGGCCCACTCTCCATCCAGCTCAAACGGTACCGGCCGCTCCGACACCCAACGCAGTCGCCGGGCGCGCCGGCGGATCACCCAGCGTTCGGGCAAGCGCCGTCGCAACAACACCCACAACCCACCCGCCAGCGCCAGCGCCACCGTCAGACGCGGAACCACACACACTTCCAGCCATCCGTCGCCCGGGGACGCACCCGGAAACAATTCAAACGGTCCGCCGTACAATCGCCCGTTGCCCGCCAACACCCATGGGCCCGCCGACCGTTCCTCCCCCAGGTCCACCGTCACCGGCGCTCCCCCGCGCCATAACGCCACCCAACCCGCCCACACGTACGCCCACGGACCCAGCCAACGTTTCAACCCCGGTCGCACCCGCTCGATCGCCCGCGCGTCCCAACCCGCCCCCGCCAGTTGCACGAAATAACGCCGGCGCCGTCCCTCCTCCCCCGGCCACTCCGCCCAGGCCACATCCACGCAACGCTCCTGCCCCGCCGTCAACACCCGCCAGGCCCTCTCGGGGTCCAGCGGCATCCCCAGCTCACGCGCCCACACATTCGCCGTACCCAACGGCAACACCGCCAGTCGCACCCGACCCCATCCCCCCGGCACGTCACCGATCCCGTTCACCACCTCGTTCACCGTCCCGTCCCCGCCGGCCGCCACCACCAGTTCGCATCCGTCCTGCACCGCCCGAGCGGCCAGCACGCGCGCCTCCCCGGGCCGGCTCGTCCAGTAAATGGCCGCGCCGGCCCGCTCGATCTCGTGCAAACAGGCGCCCTTGCGCCGCACCCCGCGCGCCACCGGATTGACAATCACACACACCCGCATCACCCCGGCCCCTACCGCAGATACTTCAGCGCCACAAAACCGCCCACCCCCAGCACCAGCAACGCCCACGCAAGCCAGTCAAAATACCGCTCAATCCACACCTTCACCCGGGGGCCCAGCCAATACACCGCCCCGCCCACCATGAAAAAGCGCGCCGACCGTCCGAGGGCCGACGCCACCACCAGCGTCCCAAGGTTCACCCCGCACACACCCGCCGCCACCGTGAACACCTTGTACGGAATCGGCGTAAACGCGGCCGACAGAATCGCCACAAACGCATTGTCGTTGTACAGCGTCGCCACCCGGTCAAACGCCGCCTGCGAGAAAACGTACGGGATGAAAAACCCCCGCACCGCCTCCCACGCGTAATGTCCGATCAGGTAACCAAACACGCCACCCGCTACCGAACCCGCCGAGCAGAGACAGGCAAACCACAGTGCCCGCCGCGGCGCCCCCACACTCAACGCCAGCAACAACACGTCCGGCGGCACGGGGAAAAACGACGATTCCATGAAAGCAATCCCAAAAAGCGCCCACGCGCCCCCGGGCCGTTCCGCCCATTGCACCGTCCAGTCGTACAGCCGCCGGATCCAACCTGTCGCGGCCTTCCACTTCGATGGGGTCTCATTCCTCATGCGGCTGGCGAAGGAACGCCCAAAACCCGCCCAGCGTCAAGCCGCGGCCGGCTCTTGCGGATGACACACCGCTTCGTCACTCACTTCCAAAGAAACCCGCCCCGGCTCCCGCCGGGTTCAACCGCCACCGCCGGCACGGCGTAATTCGCTCAGCTTCCGCGCCGCATGGCCCTCGTCCAGGACCCGTTCCGCCAGCAACCATCCCTCCTCCACCGAACTCGCAGCCCCGGCCACCCACAACGCCACCGCCGCGTTATACAGCACTGCATCCCGTTTCGGTCCGCGGTCGCGCCCCTGCAATATGGCCTCCACCACGGCGGCGTTGGCCGCTGCATCGCCCCCCTGCAAATCCCTCAGGCTCAGGGCCCGTCGGACCCGCGCCGGCCGCGGCCAAACCGCCGTGGATTCGCCCCGAGCCAGCCCGAACACCGCCACCGTGGTCGGCCCCGCCGGCGACAATTCATCCACCCAGACCCGCTGCGCGGGGTCCGTGCCGGGCAACTCGCCGCACACGACCGCAACCCGTTCCACGCCGAGTGATCCCAACACCTGCGCCATTGGCCCGCACAGTTCCGGCCGCGCCACGCCCATCAACTGCGCCGTCGGCCGGACCGGATTCAGCAACGGCCCCAGGTAATTGAACAGCGTCCGCTGCCCGCGTTCGGCACAGAGCTTTCGAGCCGGTGCAATGTGCCGAAACGCCGGGTGGTAGAGCGGTGCAAACAAAAAGGCAAAACCATGTCGTTCCAGACTCCGGGCCGCCTCCGCCGGCGGGCTCTGCACCGGAATCCCCAGCGCCTCCAGCACATCCGCACTCCCCGCACGGGAGGTCACCGCCCGATTGCCGTGCTTGGCCACGGTCACACCCGCCGCGGCACACACCAGGGCCACCGTGGTGGAGATGTTGAACGTGCCGGCTCGATCGCCACCGGTACCCACCACGTCCAGGATCACCCGGCCCCGACGCCATGCGGGGTCCAGCGGCGGTTCAACCGCCCGCGACCGCAGCTCCTCTGCAAATGCGGCGATCTCCCCGACCGTTTCGCCCCGGCGCGCCAGCGCGGCCAGAAACTCCGCCTTTGTCTCCACCGGGACCCGCTCGTCCACAAGCCCCTCGACCGCTTCGCGGACCTGTTCGCGGGTCAGAACACCGCCCGCCTCAACCTGTCGAATGAGTTGCTCCAACACGATCCGCAACCTAGGTCAACCCGGACTCCAGACAAGCGCAAACCCGGCCCGGCAGCAATCGCATGGCTCATCGCGCCCCCGTCCCCCCGCCGCCCGGAACGGCCGCATCCAGGCCACGCTGCCAATCGGCCCCTGCCGGCCAGCCCGGGAACGGTTTTGCTTTGGCCGAGGGGCCGACCTCCTTAAAGTGAATGGCATGGACAAGGTGCGTCTGGGGATCATTGGACTGGGCAACATCGGCCGGTATCACGCCGATTATCTGTTGCAGGGCAAGGTCCAGCGATGCGAGCTGGTGGCCGTATGCGACGTGGGAAAGGCCGTGGAACGGTACACCCAACTCCAGCGGTTCACCAACCCCGAGGATCTCTTCCGCTCCGGGGCAGTGGACGCGGTGCTCATCTGCACCCCGCACTACCAGCACGTCACCCTCGGCATCGCGGCCCTGGAAGCCGGCCTCCACATCCTGGTCGAAAAACCCATCGCCGCCCACAAGGCCGATGCGGAGCGGCTCATTGCCAAAGCCCAACAACACCCCAAACAGGTCTTCGCCGCCATGTTCCAACTCCGCACCGAGCCCCGTTACCAAAAACTTCGGCGCCTCATCACCAGCGGTGAGCTGGGCGAGATCGTCCGGGTCAACTGGATCAACACCGACTGGTTCCGGCCCGAAATTTATTTTGCCACCGGGGGATGGCGCGCCACGTGGAAGGGCGAGGGCGGCGGCGTGCTCATCAATCAATGCCTCCACAACCTGGACACCCTCCAATGGCTCTGCGGCATGCCCTCCCGGGTACGCGGCTTCTGCCAGTTCGGCCGCTACCACCAAATCGAAGTCGAAGACAACGTCACGGCCTATCTCGAGTGGCCCAACCGCGCCACCGGGGTCTTCCTCGGTTCCACCGGTGAGGCCCCGGGCACCAACCGCCTCGAAATCGCCGGCACCCGCGGCAAGGTCGTCCTGGAAGACAACCGCCTGCGCTTCACCCGCAACGAGTCCGACATGATCGAGTTCAGCCGCACAGCCCGTAGCCCCTTCGCCAAACCGGACGTCTGGCACGTCGAAATCCCGTTCACCGATGCCGTCCTGCCCCACGCCATCATCGTCCAAAACTTCGTCAACGCCATCCTGGACGGTGAACCCTTGATCGCCCCCGGCCCCGAGGGCATCCACTCGGTGGAACTGGCCAACGCCGTGGTCTTCTCCGCGCTGCTCGACCGGACCCTGGACCTGCCCATGGACGGTGCCGCCTGGGAATCCAGGCTCGGAGAACTCATCGCCAGTTCCAAGGTCCAGAAACAGGTGGTCAACCTCGAAACCACAGATTTCACGGCATCTTTCCGACGTTGATCCCGGGCGTGGGGCGCCCCGGCTGCCCCCGCCTTCGCACAACCCAAAAGGAGGAACCATGTGGCTGATGGGCATCGGAGACGAGGCGGGCGTGAACATCGAAAGCCAGATCGCCGCCCTCAAAGAACTGCAATGGCAGCACATCGAACCGCGAACCGTGGAAGTGCCCGGTTATCCCAGGGGAAACTTCCACGACATCCCCGACCCTGCCTTCGACGCCGCGCTGGCCCGGCTCGAAGCCGCAGGCATCCAGGTCTATTGCTTCGGCTCCACCATCATGAACTGGGCCAAAACCCTTGACACCCCCTGGGACGTGACCCTCGCCGAGGTCCGCCGCGCCATCCCCCGCATGAAACGCGCCGGCGCCCGCTACATCCGCATCATGAGCTTCAAACCCGGCGACGACGAGTATTCCATCCCCAAAAAGGTCTTCGAACGCGTGCGCGACGTCACGCAGATGTTCCTCGACCAGGGTCTCCAGCCGGTCCACGAAAACTGCATGAACTACGGCGGCATGAGCTGGCAACACGCCCTGGAACTGCTCGACAAATGCCCCGGCCTCAAGTGGGTCTTCGACACCGCCAATCCCATCCTCAACCCGGACCGCTCCAAACCAAAGCCCTGGCCCCGACAGGATCCCTGGGAGTTCTGGGAACACATCCGCGACCACGTCGTCCACATCCACGTCAAGGACGCCACCTGGGTCCCCGAACGCAACGATGCCACCTACCACTGGCCCGGCGAGGGCCAGGGCCGCGTCCGCGACATCCTCCGGGACGCCCTGGCCCGCGGCTACGACGCCGGCATCAGCATCGAGCCCCACATGGTCGCCGTCTTCCACGACCCCAAACAAGCCGCCGCCAACGACGAAGCCCTGCGCAAAAACTTCGTCGAATACGGTCGCCGGCTCCAAACCATGCTGGCGGAACTGCGTCAGGAAATCGCCCGATCCGCCGGGATGCCACCCGCCTGAGCCCGGTCGGCTCCCGGCTCCCGGCCCCGCCCGATCCCTCACGAGCGCCCCGACCCAATCCCCGGGCCCGGGTCATCCGACGAATGTCCGATTTACCCCCGCAGGCCCAATCCCCCATAGTACCTGGCGCATGTCGCAGGGCCGCTCAAAACCGCGGGGGAAACCTCCCCCGCACGACCACAGCCGGGCCGGCCCAACCCTGGGCCTGCAACCGGCCCTCGCTGCCGTCGCCCTCGCCATCGCATCGGCGGCCCTCGCCCAGTCCACCACCGCCCCGCCCACGAGCGCATGGGTCCACTTGAGCCCGGCCGGACCTGTCTGGAGCCTTTCCGACGAGCGCGGGAACCGCATCCCCGACTTCTCCACCGTGGGTTACGCCGGCGGCGAACGCGAACCCCCGGTCGTGCCCGCGCGCGTCCTCGTCCAACCGGGCCCCGGCGACGACACCGCACGCATCCAGCAAGCGATCGACGCACTGGCCCGAATTTCACCCGACAGCTCCGGGTTTCGCGGCGCGGTCCTCCTTGCCCCGGGTGAATTCCAGATCTCCAACCAGATCACCATCCGCACCAGCGGCATCGTACTCCGCGGCAGCGGCCGGGGCACCAACGGCACGGTCCTGCGTGCCACCGGTCCCGGCCAGCGCACCCTCATCCTCGTCGCAGGCTCGGGGTCACCCCAAACCATCCCGGGCTCCACCCGCAACATCCTCGATCCCTACGTCCCGGTGGGCGCACACACGATCACCCTGGACAGCGTGGACGGGTTGAACGTCGGCGATCGCGTACTCGTCCGCCGCAGCGCCAACGACGCGTGGATCCATGACCTTGGCATGGACCTGCTCTGTTGCCCGCCCGATGTCCAGCCCTGGTCCGCATCCTCCTACCAGATCGACATGGACCGCCGCATCGTCGCCATGGAAGGCAACACCATCTTCCTCGACACACCCATCGTCTGCGCCATCGAAAGCCGGTACGGCGGCGGCACCGTCCGCCGCTTCACCTGGGAGGGACGAATCCAACACGTCGGCATCGAAGACCTCGAGGGGGTCTCCGACTTCACCGCACCTGACGACGAAAACCACGCATGGACGTTCATCCAACTTCAGGCGGTCGAGCATGCCTGGGTGCGCCGCGTCACGGCACGGCACTTCGGTTTCGCCGCCGTCAGCCTCGGCCGCGGCGCACGAAACGTCACCGTGAGCGAATGCGAAGGAATCGACCCGGTCTCCCAGGTCACCGGCGGCCGGCGCTATGCCTTCGTGATGGACGATGCCGAGCTGTGCCTGGTCCGCGAATGCCGCACCCGCCAGGACCGCCACCAGTTCGTCACCCAGTCCCTCACCACCGGCCCCAACGTCTTCGTGGACGGTCTCACCGAAAATGCCCTGTCCGACGCCGGCCCCCACCATCGCTGGGCCACGGGCGCGCTGTGGGACAACATCGAAGTCCAGGGCCACGACCTGAACGTGCAAAACCGGGGCAACCTGGGCAGCGGCCACGGCTGGGCCGGCGCCAACTGCGTGGTCTGGAACTGCCGCGCCCGCTCGTTCGTGGTCCAAAACCCGCCCACGGCCCGCAACTGGTTGATCGGATCCGTCGGCACCCTGAAAGAGGGAACCGTCTACGTGGGACCGCACGACCCCGGAACCATCGACCAGCACGGGTTCCCCGTCTTCCCCCGAAGCCTCTATTACGCCCAACTCCAGCACCGACTCCACTTCCCCGGACTGCAAATCCGCGAATACTGGGCCGGCATCCCGGACGGGTTCGACACCAACAACCCGGCCGCCGAAACCGGCACAGCCGACCCCGAATGGCTGGCACAAATCCAGTCCCAAGCCGGCAATGCACCCATCGGACGTTTCGACGATTTCCTCCCGGGCCAATGGATTCCCGTCACCTTCCGCTGGACCGCCCCGCCCGGTATGCAAATCGTCGCCGCCGCACTCCAGTTCTGCCTCCGGACCCCACCCAACCCCCACCAGCCGGGCCGGATCCTGCTGGAAACGCCGGATGCGTCCTTACCGATCGACACGCTCCTCCGCGGACCGGCCGCGCCGGACCGCTCCGCCGTCTACCTGCTGGACCTCAACAGCCGCACGGCCGACCTGACTGACGGACGGCTCAATCTGGCGCTCCAGGGCGACCTTGCCGTGGATTGGATGCGACTCGAATTGCACCTGGCACCACTGCCGGCCCGGGCCGAAATCCGATTCCAGCCCGAAGCCGACACCTGGGTCCGTGAACCCGCGACCGCCGAGCCCGACCACGGGACCGACCCCATCCTGGCCGTGGGCCGTGACCCGACCCCCGGCAACGAACGCCGTGCCCACCTCCGGTGGCCCCTGGACCGTTGGCCGGCGCAATGGGCTCAAACCCTCCTGCTCGCAAAAGTGGAACTCACCCCGCTGGCGGTCAGCAGCTCGCCCACCGAGCAGGCCCTGGCCAGCACCACTCAGGCTCCGTGGGACGAAACCGACCTGACCTGGCAGACACAACCCACCGCGCGTCCGCCCATCGCAACGTGGATCCCCCAACCGGCCCAAACCGTTTCCGTGGCCGTCACCCCGCAGGTCACAGCCGCACTGGCCCAACGCCAGCCTTTCACCATCCAGATCGCCCCCGCACCACGGTCGCCCTCAGCCGGCCACGCCACCTATGCCTCCCGGGAATACCCGGGACTCCGAGCCCGACCCTGGCTCGTACTGGCACTGCCTGCCGACGCGGTGCCCCGACCCAGGTTCCACAACCTCCGCCTCGCTCAGGACACCCTGCAAGTCGACGTGGAAGACCACCCCGCCGGCGCCCGTTACCGCCTGTTGACCAGCCCGGACGCGGGCCGACCCTTAACCGACTGGACGTCTCTGCTGGAAGCCGTCTTCCCGGAAACGTCAACCTTCACCCTCACACTCCCCGTACCTTCCACCAACCACGCGGCTTTTTACCTGCTCGAGATGTTCTGAACACCGGGCAACTCCGCGGAAACCATCGGCCAACCCGATTCCTTCCGGTCCCCGACCCGAAATGTCAGCCGGAGTGACCGCGCCCGTCCCTGCGCCTCCGCCACACCTCACGGACCCACAGCGTCAGCATGGTGATCAGAAAACCCGCCATCGCAATCCCGTTCCCGGCAGCGCCCCAGGCACGACCCGCCGCCCAACCCGTCCCATCCCCGAGCAACCGCAACGCCAGCGTCCCCTGCAGGAGACCCCACCACCCGTACAACACCGGATGAAACACCACCGGCACACCCAACACCGCCGGAAAAATCACCGGCGCATGCGCAAAAATCATCGCAAACACAAACCCCACAAAAAAGGCATGCAACATCCCGTCATACGCCACCCCCGCCGTCTGCGGCCAGCCGATCGCCAGCCAACCCCCCGACACCAGCAACCACCCGTACCCGCTCAACAAACACACCGCCATGTACCGCGGCAACCCCACCGCACGCAACGTCCGCCAGGCCAGATCAAATCGCAACAACCAACCGGCAAATCCCACCAGCGCACCTCCCAACACCAACCCCCGACCCCACGCCTGCAAACCCTCCAAAACCAGACCCAAACCCAACCACACCACCAAACCTGTCAAAGCCGGATTCGCCCAGCCCACCGGACGCTGAAACCGCATCAACTCCAGACGTTCGCCGGCAATGATCAGCAGCAGAAACCCCATCCACGCAGGCACCACATGCGCCAGCGGCCGGTCCAACATCCAACCCACATTCCCCACCAGCCAACTGCAGGCGCCCAGCAGCTGCACCACATTGGCCGGCGTCCTCTGCAGGCACAGGATGCGGATCGTCACCCCCACAAACACCGCGCTGCCCGCAGTCACGCACGCACGTGGCAACCACCCCATCACCCCGGCCGCCGTCAACACTCCACCCACACCCACCAGCAAGGGCGCACCGTACGTCCACCACAACCGGAGCCCGACCGCGCGTTCCAACCCGATCAGCGTACCCAAAAACCCGCAAACCATCAGCGGCCCGTGATAGGTAATCCAGTTCGCATGGCTCACCGGCATGGACAACACCCAACCGACCCGCAACAACCCACCCCAGACGCCGGTCACCAGGCCGCTCATCCCCAACCCCAACAAACCGGCCCGCAACAACCGTTGCAGCCCAGTGATCTGCCCCGGAGCGGAAACCGCCTGTCCCATGTTCATCCGCCGCGGCGCCTCCATGAAACGGTCCTCCTTACTCCCTCGGGCACCCGGACACCGACCCGGCCGTCACACCACAGGCCCAACCCTCGCAGTGCCAGGAACACACCGCGGCAGGCACACCCTCACCCTTCCTCCTCTGGTCCGACAAAAAGCCCCTCCCTGACGCCATCCTCCCTCCCGACCTCATGTCAGAAAAACGGGTTGTGCGCACGTTCTTCCGCCACCGTGGTCAGCGGACCATGTCCGGGACACAGCAAGGTCTCGGGCGGCAGGCTCAGGATCTGGTCCCGCACCGCCTGCCGGGCCAGTTCCCATGATTGGTTGCCCCGACCCAGCGACCCGGCAAAGATCGCGTCCCCCACCACCGCCACCGGCGGGGCCTCCCCGGGCCATCCGCGCACCACGTACGTCACGCCATCCGGCGCATGCCCCGGCGTGGGGCGAAACCAGATCCGCAGCCGGCCCACCGGCAAACCCTCCTCCCCGGGTAAATCCCGCGGCGCAGGCGTTGGATGCGCCCGAACCTCCAGATCCTCCAGCTCATCCTGCAGCCGGCCCACCCCGGCCACATGATCCGCATGCCCGTGCGTCAAAAACAGGTACCTCAATCGCAACCCCTGCGTCTCCACCACCTCCAGGATCTCCGACACATCCCAACCCGTGTCAAACAGGGCCGCCTCCAGCGTCTCAACGTCCCAGATCAAATACGCATGCACCTCGTTGTCCCCTTGCCGGGTGGTGAACCGACGCAACACCTGCCACCTCTCCAGCGCGGGCACCTGCGGCCGCCAGCCCCGCGCGATGGATTCAAATTTCTCCGGGTCCAACCCCACCCGCCGGGCCACCGCTTTCCAGTCCACCTCACGCGGCATCCGACCCGTCTGTTCGAACGTCTCCCACTCGACCTCCGTCAGGCCCAGCGCCGCAGCCGCCTCACTGGCACGCACGCCGTGCATCGCCCGCGCCTTTCGCACCATGTCGCCCAGGTGGTCTTCCAAGGTCATGACCCCACACTAAACCGCAGCACCAGCCATTCAAGCGCGAACCCGTGCGCGACCCCGGTGGTCATCCGCCAATCCGACCCACCGCATGAGGATGGCCCCCGCCGCATCCCACCACGGCCAAACCGTCGACATCTCCCCGCGTGACCGGGACAAGCAAAGTGGGTAATGAAGATCGGAAGGTGCAGAGTCGGCCAACCTCCCCGAGGCACCCGGAATCGCACGCCAACCGCAGCGGGCACCGAGCCCGCCCCCTTCAACCGGGCAGATCCCTGCCCGTACTGGTCACGGTCAGTTTGCCATGCTTCACCCCGCGCGCCGCAATCAGGGCGTCCCCAATCCGCCGGATCTCGGGCGCCGGCCCGCGCATCAGCAACACCTCCAGACAATGGTGCTCGTCCAGATGCACGTGCACCGTGGAAATAATCCGCTCATGATGCTGATGCTGCAGCTCCGTCAGCGTCTCCTGCACGTGCCGTGTATGGTGGTCATACACGAGCGTCAACGTCCCCACCACCTCCCCGCGGCCCGTCCGCTGGCGATGCTCCACCAACTCGTCCCGGATCATGTCGGCGACCGCGGCCGACCGATTGGAGTACCCCTTCTCGGCCGCCATCCGATCCAGCTCCTCCAACAACCCCGCCGGCACGGATACCGTAAACCGGGCACTTTGCGAACCTCGACGCGCCATGCGGGCATGCTGACACCCGATCCCGGCCAAAGTCAAATCCCGGCACCCCATGGCAGAACTCCGGCCCTGCCGCCCCGCACGCCCACGGGCCACCGCCCACCAACACCCGCCACGACGCATTCGCCCGCCCTTCCTCCGACCGGCCCTCCCCCTCTACCCCACTTCACCGGCCCTTGCCCTCGAACCACCCCACCCCGCAACTGGCAAAATCTGCATGAAAAATGGCAGCCCGTCCGGGCAGCGTTCGTTGCCCTCCCCACAGCCATTGGCTATCCCTGAAACCATGAGGTCGGTACGGATCCGTCCCCGCCCGCCCGCTCACCCGGTTTCGCCGCTACCGTCGCGGCACCGGAATCAGTGGGTCGTTGCGCTCGGCTGCCTCTGCATCGCAGCCGGCGCGGCCCTGGCAGCGGCCCGACCGCTCCGCATCGTGGATCTCCGGTGCGAAACCCGCGTGAACCCGTGCGGGGTGGACACTCCCAACCCCCTCCTGAGCTGGCGGCTCGAATCCGACCAATTCCACGTCCTTCTAACCGCCTACCAGATCCAGGCCGCATCCACCCCCGAACGACTGCGCCGCGGCCAACCCGATCTCTGGGACACCGGCCGGGTTGAATCGGACCAATCCACCTGGGTCCCCTACGAGGGTAAACCCCTCGCCTCCCACCAGCAGGTCTGGTGGCGCGTCCGCGTCTGGGACAATCACCACAACGTCTCCCCCTGGAGCCAGCCCGCCACCTGGACCATGGGCATCCTCGACCCAGCCGAGTGGCGCGCCCAGTGGATCGGCAAACCGGGTTGCCTGACCACCAACCGACTCGAGCAAACCTCCTGGATCTGGCACCCGGAGGTCACAGACTTCCTTCACGCCCCCGCCGGTACCAACTGGTTCCGCCTCGTCGTGACCCTCCCACCCGACCGGCGCATCGTCCGGGCCGTCTTCGAATACACCGGCGACAACGAGTGCCGCGGGTGGCTGAACGGACTCGACCTCGGCGCACGCCGTAACAACCCACAACGCGTCAAATGGAACGACATCACCACCCGGCTCGAACCCGGCCACAACTACGTCTTCGGCCTCACCGGCGCCAATTTCGAAAACGGCAAACCGGCCGGCGTCGTGGGCCGCATCTGGATCGAATTCGATTCCGGCCCTCCGCTGGTCATCCCCACCGACAGCCGCTGGAAAACCAGCCCGCGGGAAGAACCGGGCTGGGACCGGCCCGACTTCGACGACCGACACTGGCAACCGGCCCGGGTGCTCGGCCCCGCCGGCATGAGCCCCTGGGGCGATACATTCACCGCCGAAGACCGGCGCCTCCCCGCCCGCTGGCTGCGCAAAGAGTTCGTCATCCAGCGCCCCGTCCGGCGCGCCCTCGTCCATTGGTCCGGCCTCGGACTCTCGGAACTTTACCTCAACGGCCGGCGCGTCGGTGACGCCGTCCTTTCCCCGGCCCTCAGCCACTACGAAAAACGGGTCTACTACCTCTCCCACGAAGTCACCCACCTCATCCGCACCGGCACCAACACCCTCGGCGTCGTCCTTGGCAACGGCCGGTTCTACGCCGACCGCAGCCGCATCTACGCCGGCACCGTCAGTTACGGGTTCCCCCAACTCATCCTCCACCTCCGCCTCGAACACACCGACGGATCCGTCTCCGAAATCGTCAGCGACGAATCCTGGCGTCTGACCGATCAGGGACCCATCCGGGCCAACAGCGAGTTCGACGGTGAAGAATACGACGCGCGCCTCGAACTTCACGGCTGGGACCTGCCGGGCTACGACGATCGTTCCTGGGAACCGGCCCGGCTCATGCCCGCCCCCGCCGGCCGACTCATGGCCCAGCCCATCGAACCCATCCGCGTCACCCAGGAACTCCAACCCGTCGCCATCACCCAACCCCAACCGGGCGTCTTCATCTTCGACTTCGGCCAAAACCTCGTCGGCTGGTGCCGACTCCGCGTCCGCGGCCCCCGCGGCACCACCGTCCAACTCCGACACGCCGAACGGCTCCGACCCGATGGCCTCCTCGACATGGCCAACCTGCGCGGCGCCCGCCAAACCGACCGTTACACCCTCCGCGGCAACGGCTGGGAAACCTACCAGCCCCGATTCACCTACCACGGATTCCGCTACGTCGAACTGACCGGTTACCCCGGTCAGCCCGACCTCAACACCCTCACCGCCTGCGTCGTCCACGACGACCTCGAGCGCACCGGCGAGTTCGCCTCCTCCCATCCCCTCCTCAACCGCATCTACCAAAACGTCACCTGGGGCCTGCGCGGCAACTACCGCAGCATCCCCACCGATTGCCCGCAGCGAGACGAGCGCCAGGGCTGGCTCGGCGACCGATCGGAAGAATGCGCCGGTGAAGCACACATCTTCAACGTGGTCGCCCTCTACCGCAAATGGCTGCACGACATCATGGACGCTCAACGTCCCTCCGGCAGCCTCCCCGATGTGGCCCCGCCCTACTGGCCCATCTACTCCGACAACGTCACCTGGCCCAGCACCCTCATCATCGCACCCGGCGTCCTCCACCGCCAATACGGCGACCCCCGCCTCCTCCGCGAAATCTATCCCGCCGCCGCACGCTGGATCCGCTACATGTCCGGCTTCGTCACCAACGGCCTCATCGAACGCGACAGCTACGGAGACTGGTGCGTCCCGCCGGAAGATCCCCGGCTCATCCATTCCCGCGACCCGGCCCGACGCACCGATCCCACCCTCATCGCCACCGCCTACTTCATCCAAAACCTGCGTCTCATGGCCCGCTACGCACGCCTCCTCGGCCGCCCGGAACAGGAGGCCAACGCGTGGGAAGAACAGGCCCAAACCATGGCCCGCGCGTTCCACCAGCATTTCTATGACCCCGAACACGGTCGCTACGACAACGGCACCCAAACCTCGTGCCTCCTGCCCCTGGCCTTCAACCTCGTCCCCGAAACCGAACGCCCGCGCGTGAGCGCCACCCTCATCCACAACATCGAGGTCCTGAACCACGGCCACCTCGCCACCGGCCTCATCGGATGCCAGCATCTCATGCGCACCCTCACCAGAATTGGCCGACCCGACCTCGCCTTCCGCATCGCCACCCAAACCAACTACCCGGGCTGGGGTTACATGGTCCGCCAGGGCGCCTCCACCATCTGGGAACTCTGGAACGGTGACACCGCCGAGCCCGGCATGAACTCCGGTAACCACGTCATGCTCGTGGGCGACCTCGTGCTCTGGCTGTACGAGCACCTCGCCGGCATCGCCCCCGACGACGATGCACCCGGGTACAAACGCCTCCTCATGTCACCCCACCCGGTCCCCGGCCTGGCCTGGGTCAAGGCCCGTCGGCTCACCCCCTACGGCCTCGTTCGCAGTGAATGGCATCAGACCGCCACCGAATTCGTCTGGGACATCACCATCCCACCCAATACCACCGCACGGATCGAACCGCCCACCCGCAACCCGTCCCGGATCCGCGTCAACGGCCTGCCTCCCGACCAAGCCCCGGGCGTCCTGCAGTTCCAACCCGATCCAACCCGACCATTCCTGATCGTCGGGAGCGGACAGTACCACATCCTCTGCCCATGAAACCCATGAACACCCGTACCCCAACCACCCACACGATCGCGACCGCCCGGCCCGCGCCGCGGCCGCGCATGCTCCAAGCAGGTCAAGCCCCTCTGACCCGACCTTGGTCAAAGATCCACAAAACCTGCGCAGCCCGCCTCCGTTGGCCTGCCATATTTCTCACCCTCTCCATGACCCTCGCTTTCCCAAGGTTGACACAGGCAGCCAATGCGCCCGGCCTCATCCGCAGCGAGTTCATCTTCGAGACCGCACCTTTCCCCTCCTGCCACGCCTCGACCATCGTCGAAACACCTTCCGGACTCGTGGCCGCATGGTTCGGTGGCACCCACGAGCGGCACCCGGACGTCGGCATCTGGGTGTCACGCCACGAAAACGGCCGCTGGACACCACCCGTGGAGGTTGCCAACGGCGTTGAATCCCCCACCGTCCGATACCCCACCTGGAACCCCGTCCTCTTCCGCCCCAAGGAGGGTCCCCTGCTGCTTTTCTACAAGGTCGGTCCCAGCCCCAGCACCTGGTGGGGCATGATGATGACCTCCACGGACGACGGCCGCACCTGGTCCGCACCACGCCGCCTCCCGGACGGCATCCTCGGCCCCATCAAAAACAAACCCGTCCAACTCCCCAACGGCGACCTCCTCTGCGGCTCCAGCACCGAGGGCGCCGAAGGCTGGCGCGTCCATTTCGAGCGCACTTCCGACCTCGGCCAAACCTGGGTCCGCACACCCGCGCTCAACGATGGCAAAACCATCGCCGCCATCCAGCCCAGCATCCTCATCCACGGCCCCGAACGCCTCCAGGCCCTGGGTCGCACCCGCCAGGGCCGAATCTTCGAAATCTGGTCCCACGACGGCGGCCGCACCTGGGAACCCATGCGCCTGACCCCGCTGCCCAACCCCAACTCCGGCACCGACGCCATCACCCTCAAAGACGGTCGCCACCTCCTGGTCTACAACCACGCCGCACGTCCCCCAATGAGAACCCCGCTCAACGTGGCCGTTTCACCCGACGGCCGACAATGGTTCGCCGCTCTCGTGCTGGAACATGACCCCGCCGCCCCGGCCGGTTTTTCCTACCCGGCCGTCATCCAGACCTCGGACGGCCTGGTCCACATCACCTACACCTGGAAACGAGAACGCATCAAACATGTGGTGCTGGATCCGCAACAACTGCGGCTCACACCCATGACCGACACCATCTACCTATGGCCCGAATGAACCCGCTCCATCGTCCTGCAAAACCTGCGGCCCGTCGCCTCCCGAAAACGCCCTCCGCCCTCGCCCGGCCCGGCCGGGGGCGGATGCTGGCGCTGTGGTTTGCTCTGGCCCTGCTCCACGTGTCCCGTGCCGCCGAACCCACCCGCCCGCCCACGAGCAC
>NZ_JAAKYA010000023.1:0-4707 GCF_011044775.1 Limisphaera ngatamarikiensis
AGCCCAAAGCATCATGGACGAACTCGCCAAAGGCCGCTTCAATGGGGCCGCGCTCGTGTGAGCGCGGAGATTTGGAGCGGCGGTTGATTCTGTGCGGGTTCACCTAGAGGCTTCAATGGGGCCGCGCTCGTGTGAGCGCGGAGATGAATAACTTTTTTCAAATTTTTTCCCTTGCAATCCATCGCTTCAATGGGGCCGCGCTCGTGTGAGCGCGGAGATGAAGAGTTCCTGGGTGAAACGATAGACGAGCGAGACTGGCTTCAATGGGGCCGCGCTCGTGTGAGCGCGGAGATGGGCCGAAACAGAGGAGGGCCGTCAGTGGATGAGGAGGCTTCAATGGGGCCGCGCTCGTGTGAGCGCGGAGATGGGCCTTGCTGCAAAGGACGGATACAGGCGGTTCTTCCCGGCTTCAATGGGGCCGCGCTCGTGTGAGCGCGGAGACTTTTGCCCAGGGGTGACTTCACCCATTTCTCCACGGCTTCAATGGGGCCGCGCTCGTGTGAGCGCGGAGACTTGGCTCCATCCACCACCGCCACTTTGGGCTCCTTCTCGCTTCAATGGGGCCGCGCTCGTGTGAGCGCGGAGACGACAAAGAGCATGTTGCCATTCGTGCGGCTCAACCCGCTTCAATGGGGCCGCGCTCGTGTGAGCGCGGAGACAGATTTACGCGGAGATTTTTTCGCCTCAGCGATCGTTGCTTCAATGGGGCCGCGCTCGTGTGAGCGCGGAGACATGCGCAAAACTTGCCAACACACACAACAAGCTTGCGCTTCAATGGGGCCGCGCTCGTGTGAGCGCGGAGACGCGATGAATCCTCCCTTGGTGTTGTACCTTACAGACATCGCTTCAATGGGGCCGCGCTCGTGTGAGCGCGGAGACGAGATCCAGGAGGTACTGAACTCGAGTCTTGCAGTTTACGCTTCAATGGGGCCGCGCTCGTGTGAGCGCGGAGACTCGGATTTGATGATTTGCACGGCTATTTGCTAGCCGCTTCAATGGGGCCGCGCTCGTGTGAGCGCGGAGACATTTTGTGCCAAATTTTCACGCAAAAATCTTCGCAGCTTCAATGGGGCCGCGCTCGTGTGAGCGCGGAGACAGGTATGCAACGGCACAGAATTCCGCTACGTCCCACCAGCTTCAATGGGGCCGCGCTCGTGTGAGCGCGGAGACGAGGCACCCCGGCGGGGGTTACCGTTGCGTCCCAACGCTTCAATGGGGCCGCGCTCGTGTGAGCGCGGAGACCCTGGACCCCACCAGTAGGGCTACGCATCCTGTACACGCTTCAATGGGGCCGCGCTCGTGTGAGCGCGGAGACAGCCACGGCTCCCCGTAACTGGTGGCGTTCGACAGTCGGCTTCAATGGGGCCGCGCTCGTGTGAGCGCGGAGACCACACGAACTCCCGCCAACGGCTCACGCTCCATGTTCCGCTTCAATGGGGCCGCGCTCGTGTGAGCGCGGAGACCCCCCGGTTCCGCGATCCCCCTCTTCCTCCAAGCGGAGGCTTCAATGGGGCCGCGCTCGTGTGAGCGCGGAGACCGGGGGATCCACACCTTGCGGATCCGCGGCTAACAGCTTCAATGGGGCCGCGCTCGTGTGAGCGCGGAGACGGCCCGGGTCAGCTTGCCTTCGTTCACGCTTCGGACGCTTCAATGGGGCCGCGCTCGTGTGAGCGCGGAGACTGAACACCTATTACACGACCTGGATCGAGCTGAAGAAGCTTCAATGGGGCCGCGCTCGTGTGAGCGCGGAGACCGGTCCGGGTGAAACTCCACCTCCAGCTCCGGCGTTGGCTTCAATGGGGCCGCGCTCGTGTGAGCGCGGAGACAGGCCGTGATGAGTGGCGACTATCGCGCGGTCAACCCGCTTCAATGGGGCCGCGCTCGTGTGAGCGCGGAGACTTGCCAAACCCAGCCGGCCAGACTACACTCAGAGCAAGCTTCAATGGGGCCGCGCTCGTGTGAGCGCGGAGACGGGCCCAAGCCACCACAGCCGCAGAAGCCAGCTGGGCTTCAATGGGGCCGCGCTCGTGTGAGCGCGGAGACTGGTGGTCGGGGCGGGGCGGGGTGGCGTGCGGCTCGGCTTCAATGGGGCCGCGCTCGTGTGAGCGCGGAGACTTGTCGTAAGGCGGCGCAAGCGGTCGGAAAGGCGTGCGCTTCAATGGGGCCGCGCTCGTGTGAGCGCGGAGACCAAAGCCGCCCAAGGCGCGTCCCTTCAATAATCCTGGCTTCAATGGGGCCGCGCTCGTGTGAGCGCGGAGACCGGGTCGGCTGGTGGGACTGGTGGGGCGGGAAATAGACGCTTCAATGGGGCCGCGCTCGTGTGAGCGCGGAGACCAATCTGGAAGTGGACGCTGGTTACGCTTGAGGGCGTCATGGCTTCAATGGGGCCGCGCTCGTGTGAGCGCGGAGACCGAACCGGAACCAACAAGTATGGCGAGTGGTCAATCCGCTTCAATGGGGCCGCGCTCGTGTGAGCGCGGAGACCCATTGCGGCAAATCTGGCAGCTCCTGAGAGCAATGGCTTCAATGGGGCCGCGCTCGTGTGAGCGCGGAGACCAACGATTCCGTGCCCTGCTGGCGGTGGCGCGGAAGCTTCAATGGGGCCGCGCTCGTGTGAGCGCGGAGACCGGCAATGCTCAAATATTGGCACAATTCTTGAATCTGCTTCAATGGGGCCGCGCTCGTGTGAGCGCGGAGACACCGGGAGGCTTTGGACAGACTCACCGGGGCAACCTTTGCTTCAATGGGGCCGCGCTCGTGTGAGCGCGGAGACCACAATCGGCTACAGCATACTCAGCGGATCATCCGCGTTGCTTCAATGGGGCCGCGCTCGTGTGAGCGCGGAGACTCGAGGTCGATCATCACCCAGCCTTGATGATTGCAAAGCTTCAATGGGGCCGCGCTCGTGTGAGCGCGGAGACCAGACTGGCTTGTGATTCCGGCGGCGCCTCATTCACAAGCTTCAATGGGGCCGCGCTCGTGTGAGCGCGGAGACACCAGAAGGCGAGGCAATTTGGCAGGCAAAAACTCAGCTTCAATGGGGCCGCGCTCGTGTGAGCGCGGAGACCCATAATGCAAAATTTATTTTCTCCCAAGCTTGGCGCTTCAATGGGGCCGCGCTCGTGTGAGCGCGGAGACCAGAATTGCATCCTCCTCGGCATGGTCGGCGTTTCGCTTCAATGGGGCCGCGCTCGTGTGAGCGCGGAGACGCGTTGGGTGCTTCTACGGAAGAAGGGCGATGGCAACGCGCTTCAATGGGGCCGCGCTCGTGTGAGCGCGGAGACCCGACGAAATCTGGCGCGCCATCTTCCCCTCAATCACGCTTCAATGGGGCCGCGCTCGTGTGAGCGCGGAGACCACCGTAAGCTGGGAGATTCGGTGGTGCTGATTACTGCTTCAATGGGGCCGCGCTCGTGTGAGCGCGGAGACGCCAGCTGCTCGATTTCCTGTCTTACTTTGCGCAGGGCTTCAATGGGGCCGCGCTCGTGTGAGCGCGGAGACATGTGTGCGTTCGGGAGGGTGAATGTTTGGTGGGTCGGGCTTCAATGGGGCCGCGCTCGTGTGAGCGCGGAGACCCAGCTAAAACCAAGCCAGACAATACTGGCTTGGCGTCGCTTCAATGGGGCCGCGCTCGTGTGAGCGCGGAGACTTGTGAAAATTTTTGTTGCGTTGGCAATGGTTGCGTGCTGCTTCAATGGGGCCGCGCTCGTGTGAGCGCGGAGACTGAATGGTGGAACACACCGGGGCGGATGGATTGCATCGCTTCAATGGGGCCGCGCTCGTGTGAGCGCGGAGACCAACGCAACACACAACAAAACTTTGCACGCAACACAGCTTCAATGGGGCCGCGCTCGTGTGAGCGCGGAGACGTGTTGTGTGTGTTAAGCTTTGTTGTGTGTTTGCCCGCTTCAATGGGGCCGCGCTCGTGTGAGCGCGGAGACCAAGCGCCACACCGTCAACAGAGAGGGTCACGGTGCCGGGCTTCAATGGGGCCGCGCTCGTGTGAGCGCGGAGACTCGGCGGCACCTCTGATCCCCAAGGCGCTGGTGGAATTGCTTCAATGGGGCCGCGCTCGTGTGAGCGCGGAGACCAGCGGCGACCGCCCGGGCTATCTTCTCGATCTCTTGCTTCAATGGGGCCGCGCTCGTGTGAGCGCGGAGACCGGATGGGGCCCGGGTGATCAACGGGGTCGGGTTCAAGCTTCAATGGGGCCGCGCTCGTGTGAGCGCGGAGACCAGCACCACCTTGGGCGCCTGTTCGAGGATTGAGCCGACGCTTCAATGGGGCCGCGCTCGTGTGAGCGCGGAGACAAGGATGAGACCGGGTCGATCCCGGTCAAACTCAAGCTTCAATGGGGCCGCGCTCGTGTGAGCGCGGAGACAACGTTAAGGGAGGCTGATAACACCCTGAAGACGTCTCGCTTCAATGGGGCCGCGCTCGTGTGAGCGCGGAGACATTTCGTCAGGTTCGAGTCCATGGTTCCCTCCTACACCGCTTCAATGGGGCCGCGCTCGTGTGAGCGCGGAGACGCCGTCATGGCCCGGAATGTCAAGCCTGCACGGCTTGCTTCAATGGGGCCGCGCTCGTGTGAGCGCGGAGACGTGGAGGAGTATCGAGTAGTGGAGGAGCCGCCGGCGGCTTCAATGGGGCCGCGCTCGTGTGAGCGCGGAGACCAGGTGCGACGGGACCCGAGCTCGGGGAATTGAG